>NZ_JARBDC010000070.1:0-125494 GCF_036577625.1 Paenibacillus sp. GYB003
TTTCGCCGAAAACGTCGTCGGCTTCCGCTCGCCCTGCAGCTGCGGCAGCTCCATGGCAAGCATGTCCATAAAAAACGATGCCGAAAGCGACGCCGCCGCCCCTTTCATCGCCCATGACGAAGAAACGTTCCACTTATGTTGAGCGAGGCCGTACAGCCCGGTTGCGAACAAAAAAAGCAGCACCGCGGTCGAAATCGCGGCGAACAGGCGGCTCATGGACCGCACCGCCCGCCACGTTCGGGTAATAAAACTGACGTTCATCGTTGCAACGACCCATTTCACGGCAATCCCTCCCGGCGTGTCTATCGAATCTACTTGTATTTCAAATCTATGAAAGAGGGAGTTCCGGTAGAACGGTTGCGCAAAAAAAATAGCCCGGGACCGGCAAGCCGCCGCCTACGGGGCGGCGCTATGCCGAATGCGGGCTATCGAACGTTCGCGACGGGAGGGCGACCGCTATCAATCTGCAAACCTTTCAACCTTCGCACGGCGGCTTGTCGGATGCGGTCCGTCATTGTCCTGCCGGTCCGATTCCGGTAGAGGGCACGAGCTCGGACAGGCGGACGAACCGCAGCTCGCCTTTCAGGGCCGGCGTCTCGTGATGCAGGACGGCCGTCGTCTTTTTGCCGGGAATGCCGACATGGCCGATCGCGATGCACGTTTTGTTTTCCATCGCGCGTTTGCGGATCAGTTGGAGCTGCTTCGTGATGTGGGACGTGCTGACGACGTCGTCGAGAAAAATTTCGTTTTGCACGAGCGGCACGCCGAGCTCGGAGGCGACGCGCGGCGCCACGCTGCGGTAGTTCGTTTTGCTGTCGAGATAAAACAGGCCGCGCTTTTTGCACACGTCCAGCACGACGCGCATGACGCGCTCGTCCGCGGTCGCTTTCGAGCCCATATGGTTGTTGATGCCGACGGCGAACGGCACCGCGTCGATCGCCGCTTCGACTTTGCGGCGAATGTCTTCTTCGGACAAATCGGTCGTGATCGCGCCGGGACCGAGCCAGCTTTTGCGGCCCCGCAGCGGCTCCATCGGCATATGGACGATCACGTCGTGCCCGACGCGATGCGCCCATTCCGCGTCGCGCTTCGTCGTCGCCAAAAACGGCATCACCGCCACCGTAAGCGGAATCGGGGCGTTCATCACTTCCTCCGTCCCGGACATGTTATTGCCCAGATCGTCGATGACGATCGCCACGCGCCTTCCTTCGACGACCGCTTTCCCGTCCGCTTCCGCGGCCCGGCCGGATAACCCCGCGAGCAATGCCGTCAGGCACGTCAGCAGCAGCGCCGTCTTTTTATGAAATCGGATGGTACCGCGTCCGTACATCGCTTATGCCCCCTTCTTTCGGATGTTCGAATTTCCTTTGCTGCCGGATTTCGATTCGACGCCGGTAATGATCCAGGGCGATCGAACCGTTTCGCGCGCAAACTGCAGCCGGACCGTTTCCTGCTTGACGCCGCCGCCTTTCCATGTCCACGCCGCTTTGACGGAAATGTCCGCGGTCACGGCGTCCTCGGCTCCGTCCTGTTCCTTCGGCGGCTCGATCCGTACCGCGTCCGCCTTGCTCAGCCACTGCAGGAACGTCTGCAGCGTTTCGGACGACGATCCTTGAAGCGCGGCCCGAAGCACCGCTTCGTCCTGTTGATGCAGCGCGTCGAATATCGCTTCCGTCCGCAGTTCCGGCGAGGATGCCCGGAACCATTCGGGCAGCTTGCCCGCCGCCTTGTGAACCATAAGCTGGTGCGACAAATCGGTTTTGCCGGAACGGTGGGTCGTGCTGCCGGCGAAATGGATGCAGAAGTGGCCGGAAAATCCGTTGTCCGGAATGCCGTCTCCTCCGTGCGGCATGCCGTGCATCGAAGCGGCGATCGCCGAGCCGTCGTCCGACGTTACGACGATCGCTCTCCGCCGCCAGCTCCATTTGCCCCCGTAGATCTCCTTCATGACCGCGGTATCGCGCCGCGTCAGCGGCTGAACGTCCGCATGGCTGCTGCCGGCTCTGCGCTGCGCCCGAAAAGAAAGCCCCGTCTCCAAATCGACGACCGTTACGATCGCTTTGCGCGGGATACGCGATTTCGCCTGGTCCCATTCGACGATTTCGCCGTAATGCCGTTTCCGCAGCGCCCCGGCGGCGGCGATCCACTGCCGGCGCACTTTGGAGGACAGTGTAATGCTGCGGTTCGCGCCGGGGTCGAACAGCACCCCGTCTTCGCGCATGGCGAACGTCCGTTTCGCGCCTCCCTCGGCGATCTCCACGTACGTATCGGTATACAAGGTCGACGGGGCGGTCAGCGTTTCGATTTTCGCTTTGTTCCAAGCCCGCGTCCAATCTTCTCGCGTATGCGTTTCGGCTGTCGCATACTTCGCGGATTCGCTGGACTTGACGGAAACGGTAATCGTGACGTCTCCGTCGTTTCGCGCCGATTCGCCCGCGGCCGGCCGTTCCGCGCAAACGAAAGCGAGCGCAATGATCCAGGCGACGACCGGCCGCCGAAACACGCCAATGATCCGTCTCATGCATTAGCCTCCAAGCAACGATGTCTCCTTTTCATTGTTTACCGCAAGTCGCAAAATATGTGCCGAATCGTTTTTGTGCCCGAAAGACCGGCGATAGCGTCACTTAGGCGGAGCAAACAAAAAACCGACCCGTCGTAGCCGGGTCGGCTGCAGCTGCCGTTCCATGTTCAGCAAATCTCGATAAAACTAGATTTTTGCTTGTTTACTCGCTCCACATCCCGATGATCGGCCCCGTATGATCGTCGAATTTGTCCGCATCGTCCAGCGGCACCCAGGCGACCTCCAGCAGCTCTCCGTTTTCCGGGCGGCACGCATCCAGGCTCAACGCGCCGCCGACGATTTCGGCCGTAAACGTATACTTCCGTTCGCTTCGATACAGCAGGCCGGTCGTTTTCACGTCGTAGCCCGTTTCCTCCTTCACCTCGCGGACGCACGCTTCTTCCGGCGTTTCGCCTTCCTCGATCCCGCCGCCCGGGAAGTTCCAGACGACGGCGCCGCGGCGAACGTATTGTTTGACCATCAGCACTTGCCCGTTTCGTACGATTACGGCCTGCGATAACATGGCGGTCGCCTCCCTAACGTTCATGCCCGGTGAGCGCCGGCCCCCGAGGTTCGCCGTACGCGCAGGCGTACTTCAAAAAGAAGCGCAGCTCCTCCAGATCGATATCGTGCGTTTGAAAATCGCGGGGATGGATGACGATCGTCAGCCGCTCGGCGAACTTGCCGGCCGCACAGGCGGCTACGAACGACAGGATGATCGTTCGGATCAGGTCGCCCCGCGTTCGGTCGATCCGGGACAGTCCGCTGCCCAGCACCGGCACGACGAGCGGACCGATTCCCCCGCGCCGCGCCACATAGCGCCACAGCTTGCTCAACGCCAGCTCGATATGGGCCGCCGAGGATGCCGCTTTGCCGTATTCGTTCAGTTCGGCGATGGCGACGAAGTACGCTTCCTTGCCGCCCGCCTCGACGCGCGCGACCGTGCCGATCGGATAAACGCGTCGGCCTCCCGAATCGTCGTCCGACGTTTCCAACCCCGGACGCTCATCCGCCAAAGACGCGGTCAGCAAGCCGTCCAAGCCGGCCGGAGAACCGCAAAAACGATGCGCGAACTGCGCCTGAACGCTCGCCGGGTCGATTCCTGACGTGCGGAAATCCGTATTGCTTCCGATAATGCATACTCCGTCCGATTCGAAGCAATCGCCCACGCATATTTCGACGAACGCGTCTTTCCCGCGGACCCGTTCCTTCATCGACAAGCGCGGCCTGCACTCCCACAACGTCCAGCCGAAGCCGACCAGCAAAAAGGAAGGCCAATGGGCTTGAATCGCCGCCCCGACGGCCGACGAGAAAAACGCGACGATCTCCGTAACGAGCCATAGAACGGCGAAAACGGCCAGCATCGACTTCACGGCGTTTTGTAACGAAAACGAATACCGCCAATAGTTTTTCGCGATAAACCCTCTCAGCCATGCCATCGCACAGTTCTCCCTTCGCGCCCGTGCGCCGCTCCGGTCGGTATGCGCTATGTCGCCAGCGGAACCCCGGATTCTCGATGCGGCAAATACGTCTCCGCCTGCACGTTCACCTGCCGGTCGGCGCGGCTGAAATGGAATGCCCGGAAGCGATCCTCGAAAATGCTGAATTTCCGCCGAAACAAGCCGGCGACCGTCGGATTCGCGGTGGTGAACACGATCTGCGTCCCGCGGGCAAGCGTCAGCTGCCGCAAAAAGTCGAGAAGGGCGAGCACGTTTAAATCGTCCATGTTGGCGACAGGCTCATCCAGCAAAATGAAGTTGGGCACCGTATCCAAGCTCATGTGCATCACGAAAAAAATCGACAAAATGACCGCCGTCCGCTGACCGGTGCTCATCTGATGGATGCCGTACCGGACTTCGCGTTGTCCGTCCCCTCTCCGGACGGCGGCCAGCTCGTTTTGCGCCAGCGTCAATCGTTCGAATTCTTGCGGGGAATGAAGACGCACGAACAAATCGCTGATTGCCGCAATATTCGCTTCCACGAAATCATCGATATAGGCGGAAAGCGGGCGCAGCCCGCTGAGCGCCGCGACGGCCCGCTCGCAGCGGCGCAATCGGTCGCGGGCGTCGTTCAGCGCCGCCTCCGCCTTCGCCAGCTCGGCCGCGGCGCCGGACGCGTCCCCGCCCGGCTGCAGCGTTTTCAGCAGCAGACGGATTTCCTCTAGCAGCTTGGTCAAATACGCCCTCCAGCCTTCGATTTCCTTGTCGTCGTCCCGGAAGACGCCCTTCTCGTAAAGCATGCGCGAAGCCGTTCGCATCGCGGTTGCCCGCTGCAGCGACTCGCTTTTCTCCCGGAGTTCGTTTTCGGCCGTTCGCCGCGAAAGCTCCAAACGTTCCAACGCTTCCGTCGTTCGGCGAATGTCCAAGCGCAGCTGATCGATCGGCTCCGCCATCGCCCGCCGTTCGCCGCTCAAGCCGCTCTCCTTTTCCGCCAAAGCTGCCCGAACCTGGTACCCGGAGCCGGCTGCGGTCATAGCCGTTTCCGATTCGATCGACCGAATCAGCCGGCCGAACCGGCGAATCCGGTCCATCGTAAAGCCGCTGCCGTCCAAACGGGCGGCTTCCCGTTCCAAGACGTCCAGCCGGCCGCGCACCTCCTCCGACCGGCGGGTCAGCTCCGCCAGCCTGGACTTGATCTGCGAGGCGTCGAACCGGTCCGGACAAGGCTCGACGCCCAGTTCGGCCGCATTCGCGTTTATGTACGCGCGCGCTTCCCGCAATTGCCCGAACCGGTCGAGCTCGGTTTGCAGACGGGCAAGCTCGGCGTCACGCCGGTCGCGCTCCCGGATCAGCTCCTGCTCTTCTTCGCGCAGCTTGCGCAAATACGTTTCGTCGTTTCGAAGCCCGGTCTCCATCAGCTCGGCGAGCCGTTCCGCCGTCCGGTGATCGGTGCCGCACAGCGGACAAACTCCGTGATCCGCATGCGTCTTCGCGTACTGCCGGCCGAGCGATTGCAGCTGTGCCAGCAGCTTCTGCGCGGAGTCGGACTTCTTCTCCTCCTCGCTTATGCGCGACGTCAGCTGCCGCAGCCGGGCAAGCGCCGAGTCGGCCAGCTCCTTCGCCGTTTCCCATAGCCGCTGCGCCTCCTCCGGCCGCTCCTGCGAGAACCCGAAGTCGGCGAGCGGGCCCCATTCCAGGCGGATGCGCTCCAGCAGCCCGGCGCGCCGGCGCAGCTCCGCCGCCTCGACCTCCAGCTTTTCCCGCAGTTGCCGGCTTCGCTCGTCGTCGAAAAGCGGCTGCAGCATTTCCGTTTCTTCGGCCAGCTCGCGAATGCGGGATATCCGGGCGTCCAGCGCCACGGCCGCCCGTTCGCGCTCATGCAGCCGCTCCCGAAGCCCGGTAAGCCCGGGGAGCTTCGCCGCTTCTTCCCGGCTCGCGGCGAGCTTCCGTTCCAGCTCGGCCGATTCCGCGGCCAGCTTCGATCCGGCGGCTTCGATTTGCCCGAAGGCGACGATTTGCAGCTTTCCGGCTTCCTTGAGCGGCAATGCGATCGCATCCAGCTCCGTCGCATGCGCATAGAGCCGTTCCAGCCATTCCGTCAGCTCGCGTCGGTCCGCGGGCCGCTCCGGCAGCGAATAGGAGACGGACGCCTCGCTCAGCAATCGTTTCAGCGCGGGGATGGACGCCCGTACCTGCAGGTCGACCCGTTTCTCGCGTTCGCGGATTTGCGTCCGCAAAATATCGAGCTCGGCTTCCTTTTCCACCGCCTGCTTGCGCAGCGACGGCAGCTTTTCCGCAAACTCTTCCCCGTACTTCTTCCATCGCTCCTCGATCAGGCCCAATTCTTCGCCGAATACGACTCTTGCAAACGCTTGCCGGTAATCCGGCTGCTCTCCGTAACAAAGTCGATACACCGTCTCGGAGGAAAAATAATTGTATTGATGAAACAGCTGATTCAGCGCCGTATTTCGCGTTCGCTCCCTGGGCCGCTGCCGGTAAAAGCGGCTTTGCCGCCCCTTTTGCTCGTTTGCGTCCGGAATATCGCAAAGCTCCAGCTCGAGTTCCCCGTGCGTCAATACAACACGCCCGTCCCACAGCTCGTTCCCGCTGCCGGCCGCCGAATCGTATCGTTTGGCCAGCTCGTTCCGCAAAATTTTTCCCGTGAACGCCAGCTCGATCGCTTCCAGCACGGACGTCTTCCCCGCACCGTTCGCGCCTTCCAGCAAATTGATCCGGGCAAAGTCGAGCGTCTCGCCCGGCCGCCAGCAGTACGGCCGGTATCGCGCGCCGAATTGCAGGCTGCGCACGCTCGTTTGCGAAGGTGCGGACGCAGGGCCGGCCGGCGATTCGTTCTCGTGCGGCTTTGCCTCGGGAGCGGCGGGGGCGACTCCGCTTAAATATTGGGTCAGCAGCGGTCCGGAGAACGGCTCCAGACAAAACGACAGGCCGGCGCCGTTCAAGCTGCGGAACCAATCCGCGTACGGGTCCGATTGCCGCACGTCTCGCCGCTTGTCCGGCAGTTTGGCGACGGGCAGCGTCTGCTCGATTTTCGAGAAAGGGACGACAAGCTTGCGGCCGTATCGTTTGCCGCTTTCGACGCGATGCCTGCTTTCCGCCGGAACCCGGTCGAACGCCTCGTCGTCCAGCACGTACACGACGTACAAATTCCATGTCCAATCTCCGCGAAGCCGGAAGTAATACGGCCCGACATGCTCGTCCTCGAACCGCTCGAAGGCGGGTCCGCTTTCCGAGATGCTCAAGAATCGTTCCGCTTCGATCGGCAATACGATATATTTGCCGACGAATAACCCGCCCGAATGGTGCGCGGCCTCGATGACGGCCGTTTCGTTCCCTTCGTGCGCCTGAATATAGGTCAAACCGGCAGCCCGCAGCCGCCCGATCAACGATTCCATGCTCGGTTCCCCCCATCGGTAAACTCGACGCTCGTCCTTACTTTGGCGGGCGACGTATACTCGACCGACCGAACGGGATAAGCGACGGTTTCATGGCTGCCGGTTTTGGTCGAAAATACGCAAACCTGGTGCTCGTAATCTTTGCCGACCCGGCGGCAAAGCTGCACCGCCATTTCCTGCGCCTTATGCTCGGTGCGGGCGTAAGCGACCCAAACGCCGTCCCGTTCCTCCCCTTCGTCCGGAAACAGGTTGAAGTGGGGATAATCGTCCGCCAAGCGAAACCGGAAGCGGCCCTCCAGATGCCGCAGTTGGCCGGGCAGCCGCTCGGACTCCGCGCGCAAGCAATCGATCAGCTTGCCGACCCGGTCGGCGTCTTCGTTGCGCAACGGCTCGCAATCGTCGTCGATATGCAGGCCGAGCCGCATGCTGATTTCCCGTCCCCCTCCGTCCGCCGCGAAACGGAGCTGGCCGTCCTCGCCGTGTCCGAGGCATAAGCCGAAGAAGCGGTCGCGCTTTTCGATCGAAGCGCGCAGCGGGAAATCGAACGAACCGGTCGCCGCCGCCGTCAAAGGGTCCGGCAGCCGGTCGTCGAACGGCAGGTCCGCTTCCCGCCACTCCCGTCGTTGTTCGTCCGGAACGTAGACGCGCAGCGCCTTCGCGCCGGCCGGAACCGCATTCGCTTCAACCGTAGCCGGATTCGGCTTCTCGATCGCGACAAGCTGCAAATGCTCCCGTTTGTGCGCATACCAAACTTTAACCTTCGCTTCGTCCCAATAAGCGAAGCCGAGACCTTTGGGCATACTGTCGTTTCTCGCCGTACGAAGCGAACTTAACCATTCGCCGGAATGCTTCATATAGACGCATGACCAGGGAGCGGCTATTTCCAGCGACGATTGCGGCAAGCGCACCTCCGTCGATTCCGCCCAATTGGCCGTAACATATACGGTCCGCCGTCCTTCCGTGCGCGAGAAAATCGCATCCCGCAAACGGACCATGTACGAATGGCGGGGACGCTTGTTCAACTGCGGGTGCAAAACGATCCAATCCCCCGCTCCCTCGTTAAACAAAAGCCCGGCGTTCATATCCGGATGGAACGCATCCGCACAAATGATCGAGCAGAGCCGGTTCGCGCGTTCGGAACCGAACGTGTAGACGGCCGAGCCTCGGCTGAGCGCATCGCCTTCGCAGTATAGCTCGGGATCGCCGGACGCATGAAGCTTCAATTGCGGAGCTATACATAACGTATGCCCGTCCGAGCCCATAAATGCGTAAACGAGCGCGCAGACGAAATCTCTCCAGACAACGTTTCCCGCCGGTCGGAAAACGCGGGCCCGTTCCCCCCAGCCGCCGAGACGGTCGAGGAACCGCGAGCGCTCTTCTCCCTGGCACGCCAGGCACCAAAGCTTGCCGGGAGGCGGCTGAAGGCGCGGGTCGGCCGCCATTTCCCCGATCAGCTCGAGCGGAAACGAATATTCCGGCGTCAGCAGCACATCCGCCTCCGTTTCGCGCGCGACGCGCAAAGCGTCCTTGCACAACCCGTAGTGGGAATCGTCGGCCGTCTGCGGTCCTTGCCGGTCGTCCGCGTTCAGCCGCCCCCCGCATTGCAGACGGAGCAAGCGGATCAGCGGAGAAGCGGTGTCCGCGAATGAAAAGGAAGGGACGAGGTCGCGGCAGCCGGCTTGTTCCAGTACGGTTTCGATCGGTATAAGCGCGATGGACACGAATTTCCCTCCTTTGCCTAATCGCATGTCGGAGCTATAAGTCGATACGAAACGTATTCGATAAACCGGCTTGAAATTCCTGCCAAAAAGAGGAATCCTGTCTTTCGAAGCGCAGAATCGTCCCGGTCGATAAAAAAGCCGTCCGGGAAAACTTCCGGACGGTACTTTGACGCGCAAACCGATACGCTTGATCATGTGGAGGGAACGGGGATCAGGCTCCGGCCGCCGGTGAAGTCGCGTTGTTGATTCGATCTATGGGCCGCAACACGACTTCAACGGCGACCCGTCAACGTTTCGCCTTCATCGCCGCTCCCCCCTAAGCTCCCGCAGCCGCTTTCGGCTTCCATTCGCTTCTTTCGGTTTCGGTCATACGGCTTACGAATCGAGCAATCGTTATCGGGGCCGAATGCGGCGGTTTGAAATTGTAACGAACTCTATCAACGTTATGACCCGCGAATCGGATCGTTTTCTTCCCTTTTCGGCTCGATATCGGTGCAGGGATTCAAGCGAGCGGGAAATGCTCCCGCTAATTTCGATGGATTTCCCGTTTCCGGGCAAAGCAACTGGAAAACGTCCCGCTACAATCGTCCATATCGTCCATTTCGCCGATACAACGCCATTTTATCGGGAGCTTCTCCAGGTATTTCGAAACGGTGCCTATACGAGAGCGAGTGAACAGGAGGATTTCCCGTTTGTTCGATTCCAGTGGCCCGGCGGGAATAGGATACGTCCGGACGCGGAAACGTAAGGCCTGCTTGCCCTATGTTTTAGCGTACTTTCCGTTTACCTTCCGCAAGTAGAGCCTAATGCTTTTTTTTTGCGCAACCTCGTATCCTTCGCCGGCCGCCCGGCATCGGTAACGAATACAATGAGATGATCGAAAAGAAACCCGGAAAGAAATAACTTACTTAGTATTAAAAAAACGTCTATCTATCGACGTATTTCGAGGATGAGCGAAAACAGCCGGCTTCCGAAACGTAACGGACGCCACGGCGCTTATTTCGCGAAAATCGGCCGTTTTCCAATCGTAACGGACACCACGGCGCTTATTGGCTCCGATCCGCCGTCCAAAAGGGGTTTTTCGCCAAATAGCTGCGCTTGTATCCTTTAGAAAAAAAATCGCCGAAATAAGGCTCATTAGCGGCCGCCATGTCCGTTAGCGCTTGGAACTGGGGGCCCGTCCCGCCGCCGCCCCATGCTCGCCCCCCGCTCCAACTCCCGACGACGCCGGCGCAGTTCATCCAGGCCGTTCTCGCCGTGTCCCGTCGCAGGCAGCAGCAAACCCGCTCCGGCTTTGGCGCTTAAGCTGAGCGGGAAACGAAATGTAAATGTTAAAAAAGAAGGCGGGCGGATCATGTTCACAAGAACATAACCCGCCCGCTTCTCCGGCGTTTTCGCCGCTCACCCGGCGATTTCCCGCAAGCGCTCCGGCGAAATCCGGTCGACGAATTTGGCGAATTTTTCTTTCCCTTTCGCATTCGCCTTATAGAAGTCGATGACGGCGACGACGATCGGGACTAGGCGCTCCTCGGGCACTCCGGCTGCGAGAAGCTTCGCGATCGATGCCTTAAGTCCTTTCGGCTCGCCTCCGACATAAATATCGAAAACATTCCGCATTTTGACGACGCCGATATCTTTCAGCAGCGGCTCGCTCGTGCCGAGGGCGCAGCCGGCGTAGCCGACCTTGAGCGGCATCGGCGTCGCGATGCCGGCGATCGCCCGGTTGAGCCTGCGCGCGATGTCGAGTCCGGCCTCGTCCGCCCCTTTGCAAAAATTGCAGGCGATCAGGCTTTTCGTCACGAAGCCCGCCGGATACACCTCCAGGCCGTAACGTTCCAGTTGCAGCCTGACATCGTCGCTGCGGTCGGCCGGCAGTTCCACGTACAGCTGTCGAAACGGCGTCATTTCGATGACGGCGTCTTCGCCGGCCGCCGTGCCGATCACGGCGAGCTGCTCCGCCGTAAACAGGCTCCCTCCGACTTGAACCGGTGCCGCGACCGCGATTTTTACGCGCTCTTCCAACGGCCTCTCCCCCATTACCGTATTTTCGCCTCGGTCACTTTATGTTGACGACATAGGGGACGGTGATCACTTCGCCGTTATGCTGAAATTGTCCCCATATTTTGTAAACGCCGCTTTTCGGAAACGTTGCGGCGAACTGGGCTTTTGGCCCTTTCGCCTTCTCGTCCAGCGGATGAACGTGAATGTACTGCTCGGCGTCCGCCGACAAGATGACGACATGGCCGACGGCGCCCAAATATGGCTCCAGGTTGTCGATCCCTTTTTTCGTTTTCGCGTCGCGAACCGTAAACGTCAGCGTCGTCTCTTCGTTAGGCTTCGCGCCGCTGAGACCGAGCTCGACCTCTTTGCCCCCCGCCTCCTTGACGAGCTTGTCGTCGGCCGTGACGGCGGCGTGCCCCGCTTCTTTCCCCGATACGTTCACCCATTCGCTGAGCGTCGTGGCGGACCCGCCCTTCGGAATAAAATCCGCGAACAGCTTATAGTCTCCGCCCGCCGGAAACGTCGTGTCGATCGTAAATGTGCCGCCGCCTTTATAGTCGGGATGAATGTGCTGGAAAACCGACAAGTCGTGATTGACGACGATCAGATGAAGCAGCTTTTCGTGATTGATTTGAAAATCGTTTACCGGCTTGCCCGCCTGATCGGAGATTCGCACGGTCAGCTCGGTTTTTTCGTTCGCTTTGGCGGCGCCTCCGGCAAACGCGAACGACGCTTTCGTCTTGTTCGCCGCGGACTCCTTGTGGTCGGTCCCGCCGTGGCCGCCGTGGCCGTCGCCGGCCGGAGCGTTCGAGCTTTGTCCGGCCTCGTGGCCGGACGTATGGCTCGCTTTGTTCGCGCTACCGCAGGCGGACAAAAGTCCGAGCGCGAGCACGCTGGAAAGTACGATCATCGTTTTGTTCATTCGGGAAATCCTCTCCGTGTTTGGAATGGAACGATTAGCTTCGGATTTTGACCCGCTGCAGCCGCAGCGCGTTGAGAACGACGGACACCGAGCTTAACGCCATCGCCGCACCCGCGACCCACGGAGCGAGCAAGCCGATCGCCGCGACCGGTATGCCGAGCGTATTGTACCCGAGCGCCCAAAACAAATTTTGCTTGATGTTGCTCATCGTCTTGCGGCTCATATAGATGGCGTCCGGAATGCTCGACAGGTCGCCGCGCATCAGCGTCACGTCCGCCGCTTCCATCGCCACGTCCGTACCGGTGCCGATCGCCATGCCGATATTCGCGGTCGCGAGCGCCGGCGCGTCGTTGATGCCGTCTCCGACCATGGCGACCGTCTTGCCTTCCGCCTGCAGCTTCTTCACCTGCTCCGCCTTTCCTTCGGGGAGCACTTCCGCCAGCACATGGTCGATGCCGACCTGAGCGGCGATCGCCCTGGCCGTCCGCTCGTTGTCGCCCGTAATCATGACGACCTGGATGCCCATTTCCTTCAGACGGCCGACGGCCGCCTTGGACGTTTCCTTGATCGTGTCGGCCACGGCGACGATGCCGGCATACCGGTCGTCGATCGCGACGAGCATCGCCGTCTTGCCCGCTTCCTCCAGCCGCGCCATCGTTTCATAGGCTCGGCTCGCCTCTACGCCGTATTGTTCCAGCAGCCGGCGCGTGCCGACGAGCAAGCTTTTTCCTTCGACGACGGCCCGAATGCCGTAGCCCGGAACCGCCTCGAACGTTTGCGTGCCCGGCAGCTCGATGCCTTTATCGCGGATGCCGGCCACGATCGCTTCGGCGAGCGGATGCTCGGAATTTTTCTCCGCCGCTCCGACAAGGCGGAGCAGCTCCGTTTCGTCGCCTTCCGCAACGACGTCCGTCAGCTCCGGCTTCCCTTTCGTAACCGTTCCCGTTTTATCCAAAATGATCGCGTCGATTTTGTGCGTCTGCTCCAAATGCTCGCCGCCCTTGAACAAAATGCCGAGCTCCGCGGCCCGTCCGGACCCGGCCATTATGGAGGTCGGAGTGGCAAGTCCGAGCGCGCAAGGACAGGCGATGACCAGTATCGCGATCGCTTTCTCGAGCGCTTCGGCGAAATCGCCGGGCGTGACGAGCAAGTACCAGACGAAGAAAGCGACGACTGCGATTCCGACGACGATCGGTACGAAAATGCCGGAAATGACGTCCGCCACCCGCTGGATCGGCGCTTTGGAGCCTTGCGCCTCCTCGACCACTTTAATGATTTGCGCCAATGCCGTTTCTTTGCCGACTTTGGTCGCTTCGACGCGGAGCATGCCGTTTTTGTTGATCGTCGCGCCGATGACCGCGTCCCCCGCTTTTTTCTCCACGGGAATGCTTTCGCCGGTCAGCATCGATTCGTCGACCGACGATACGCCTTCGAGCACGATGCCGTCGACCGGCACTTTGTCGCCGGGACGGACAAGCACGATGTCGCCCGTTAGCACTTCATCGACCGGAATCGTCAGTTCCGCGCCGTCGCGGACAACGTACGCCGTCTTCGCTTGAAGACCCATCAGCGATTTGATCGCCTCCGACGTCCGGCCCTTCGCAAGCGACTCGAACAGCTTCCCCATCACCACAAGCGTAATGAGCACTGCGCTCGTTTCGTAATACAGCGACGGTCCGTGATGGACGCTGCCGCCGGCGGCGAACCATTCGATCGTCAAGTACAGGCTGTAGAAATATGCGGCCGACGTTCCGAGCGAAACGAGAACGTCCATGTTGGCGCTGCCGTTGCGGAGCGCCTTATACGCGCCGACGTAAAACTGCCTGCCCACATAAAATTGCACCGGAGTCGCCAAAATAAGCTGAAACCACGGATTCATGAACAGCTCCGGAATATAAATCCACGAAGTGAACGAGAAATGGGCGACCATGCTCCAAAGGAGCGGCAGCGACAAAATCGCCGAAACGAGCAGCTTCCTTTTTTGACGGCTTGCTTCTTGCTCCCGGACATCACCCGCCCGCTCCCGCTCTTGCTCCGTGACCGCCTTGTACCCGAGCTGCTTCACTTTGTTTTGCATATCGGCAATCGAGACTTCGCCCGGCGCATATTCGACTCTGGCCGTCTCCATCGCGAAGTTGACGGAGGCGCTCGTGACGCCGGGAAGCTTGCTCAGCCCTTTTTCGATCCGGTTCGCGCAAGCCGCGCACGTCATGCCTTCGAGCTTGAAGTTCGCAACCTGCTTCGCCGTGCCGTACCCGAGCTTCTCGATCGTTTGCTCGAGCCGGGCGGCGTCGATTTTATGCGGATCGTAAGAGACGCTTGCCTTTTCGAGCGCGAAGTTGACGTTCGCCGAAGTTACGCCGTCGAGCTTGCTCAGCCCTTTCTCGATCCGGTTCGCGCAAGCCGCGCAGGTCATGCCGGTAATTTGCAGCGTCGTTTGCTTCGTTTCGTTTGCGGATGTCGCTTCCATTATCGTTTCACTCCTTAAGTAGCAAACGCGTTTAAAATTACTTCACGTCGTAGCCTTGTTCTTCTATCGTTTCCTTGACCGTTTCGAGGGAAAGCTTGCTTTCGTCGAACGACACTTCGACCGAATGGCCGGACAAATTCACTTTCCCGGCGGCCCCGATTTGCTTCAACGCGCCTTCGATCGAGTTCACGCAATGCTGGCAGCTCATGCCTTCCACTTGCAGCGTTACAGTTTTCATCGTCTCATCATCCTTTGCTTGAATAGTTTCGATTCGTCGCAACTATTATGGCCGAATCGCGTTGTCGCCTTTCACGATTTTAGTATACCCCACTACCCTATATTGCGTCAATACTTTTTTTACGATACCCTCGTACCCTATAAATAAGTTTCAAAAAAAGCGCCGCCTCCGCTGCCGCTCCGACGGAAAAAAGGGCAGCATTCTCTGCCGCCCGCCCGTTTACTTCATTAATTTGTTCATCGTCGTCATCAGCTCGCTAACGACGTCGGTATCGCCTTCCTGAATCCGTTCGATGACGCAGCTCTTCAAATGATGCTCGAGCAAAAGCTTGCCGACGCCGTTCAGCGCCGATTGGACGGAGGCGATCTGGTTCAACACGTCGTCGCAGTACGTGTCCTTCTCGATCAACCCTTTAATGCCGCGGACTTGACCTTCGATCCGGTTCAAACGGGAGATCAGGCTGCTTTTCACTTTATCCGAATGATGGCTTTTCCGTCCGGATTCGTCGTGCGAGCAGCATTCCGCCCCCGCTCCGGCCGTTTGTTCCATCGTTTCCGTTTCCGTACTCATTCGACTCGCCCCCTTTGCTTTCGATTATACTATACTCCCACCCCCTATTCCAAGAGGGAATCGTGCCGTTTGGCTTCCCTTATTATGCGCCGAGGAATTGCGCAAGCGGCCGTTCGCGTATGGTACAATAATGAAGAAAATACATTTCGGCAAAGGAATTCATCGCGATGATACCCATAAACCGAGCACATACCGAAACGGAGCTTCGAAAGTTCGTCGGAACGGACGCCTACGTTCACAGCGAAGCGACCTCGTTCGTATTCGTCCGCAACTTCAAGGTCCGGGTGACGAACGCTTTTGTTGCCGGAGAAGGCCCGTACCGCGTCGCCCTTCGCTTCGACGGACACGGCTGGCTCAGAATGGAAGCGCTCACGCATGTTGAGGTCGACGAGGCGGAGCGGCTGCTGCTGGCCGGCTACGACGACCGGGGACGAATGAACGTCGCCCTTCATCTGGGAAAGGAGCCGTTCCCCGAATGAACGCATCCGCGATAAACAAGACGCGAAAGCTGCTCGCCGTATTCGCCCATCCGGACGACGAATCGTTTATTTGCGGCGGCACGCTGGCGAAATACGCCGCCGAAGGCGTGGACATTACGCTCGTTAGCGCCACGCGGGGCGAGATGGGACGGCGCATGGGCAATCCTCCCTATTTGAACCGGGAAACGATGGCGGCCGCCCGGGAGAAGGAGCTGCGGCAAGCTTGCGGCTGTTTGGGCATCCGGCGGCTCCTCTTCTTCGATATTCGCGACAAGACGGTCGAGTTCGTCGACGAAGCGGCATTGACCGGGCGAATCGAAGCGCTTATTCGCGAGATCGGCCCCGACGTCGTGCTGACGTTCCACGAGAAGCTGGGGGGCCACCCGGATCATTGCGCGATCGGCAAAGCGGCGACGGCCGCCTGCAAACGAGCCGGGCTGCTGGAGTCGCTGTACTTTATTTCCTTCGGCGGCACGATGGAGCGCCCGGAACCGTACGGCTATACCCGCGACGATATCGTCAAAATCGACATTTCCGCTCATCTCGAAGCGAAGCTGTCGGCGTTCCGGGCCCACCGCTGCCAGTCCGAGATCGACGAATGGGTATGGCTTCCGGACCGCGAAGCGCTGACCCGGTTCGGCAAGCACGAATATTTCATTCGTGCCGCCGCGGATCGGAAGAAGCGAAAGCCGGACCGTTTATTTTAGTTCGTTCGGATTGACATACGGCTAACGAACCGAACAAACGTTATCGGTGCCGATTGCGAAGGTTCAAATTTGTAACGAACTCCAATATCGCTATGACCGGCAAATCGGGTCGATTTCTTCCACTTTCGGCTCGATAGCGATGCGTAGATTTGTAAGCCTGGAAAAGCGATCGTTTTCCCGCCGATAAGCATAATACGATTCGTTAGCCGTCGCCCCGGATCCGCCCGGTCGAAAAAACGGCGGACGCCTTCCCCTTTATTCGGCTTCAACGATGGCCGGCATCGGCCAGCCGCTCGTACAGCAGCTCCCGCTCCGCCTCGAGCATCGCCTTCTCGCCGTGCAGCGCCATAAGCTTGCTTGCCTCCTCCTCCGCCATCATCGCTTCGTCCAGCAGCGCCAGCTTCCGTTCCACCGCCGCGATGTCGGCTTCGAGCTTCGCCTCGAGACGCTCGCGCCTCGCGTCCTCCGCCTTGTCGCGCGGCAGCGCGCGTTCCCGTACGCGACCGCCGTCGCAGGCGCTTTCGACGCCTGCCGCCGCATTCGCCGTCCCGCCGGCGCCGAGCTCCTCCCGCTTCCGTTTCGCCTCGGCATACGTCCCCTCGTACCGGGTCAGCTTCCCGCCTTCGAGCCAATACGTTACCGGGAACAGCTTGTTCAGCAAATACCGGTCGTGCGAGACGCAGACGACCGTGCCGGGGAACGACGCGAGCGCCTCCTCCAACGTTTCGCGGGCGTCGATGTCGAGATGGTTCGTCGGCTCGTCGAGCACGAGCACGTTCAGCTCCCGGTGCATCAGTTGCGCCAGCCGGAGCCGCATTCGCTCGCCGCCGCTCAAGCCGCCCACGCTGCGGAAAACGGAGGCGCCGTAGAACAGGAAGCCCGCCAGCAGCCGGCGCGCCTCGCCTTCCTCCACCGCGACGGCGTCGCGAAATGCGTCCAGCACCGTCTTCCGCTCGTCCGGAAACAGATCCTGCTGCGCCAAATAGCCGATCCTCACGCCGCTGCCAAGCTTGACCGTCCCCTCGTCCGGCTTCAGTCCTTCCGCGATCATCCGCAGCAGCGTCGACTTGCCGCTTCCGTTTGCGCCGACGATCGCCGCGAAATCCCGGTGGCGGACGCGGAGGCCGACCCCGTCGTACAACGTTCGGACGCCGTCTTCCGCCGTTCGGTGCGACAGGCGCACGTCCTCCATGACGACGACGTCGCTGCCGCCGCGCTCGCCGACGTCGAACGCAAGCCCCATCCTCCTGCGCTCCAGCACGGGGCGGTCGATCTTCTCCATCCGGTCGATCGCCTTCCGCATCGCCGCCGCCCGCTTGAACAGCGCCGGATTGTCGGCTTGGGCCGCCCACGCCCGAAGCCGCTTGATCGCCTCCTCCATCTTCCCGATCTTTTTTTGCTGCTCCTGATACGCGGCGAACTCCGCCAGCAGCCGACGCTCTTTCTCCTCGACGAACCGGGAGTAGTTGCCGTGATAAACGTCCGCGGCGCCGCCTTCCAGATCGACGATTTTGTTGACGACGCGATCGAGAAAATACCGGTCGTGCGAGACGATCAGCACGCTGCCCCGGTACGTCTGCAAATACGATTCCAGCCATTCGACGGCGGCCAGATCGAGATGGTTCGTCGGTTCGTCCAGCAGCAGCAGGTCGGGCTCCTGGAGCAGCATGCGTCCCAAGCATACCTTCGTCCGCTCGCCCCCGCTCAAGCCGGCGAACGGCAGCGGCAGCAGCCGTGCGATGCCGAGGCCGTTCGCGACGCGCGACAAGCTCGCGTCCGCTTCGTATCCGCCCTGGGCGGAGAAGGCGTCCTGCAGCGCTCCGTATTCGCTCAGCGCCTTCCTCGCAGCCTCCGGGTCCCGCGACGCCATAAGCGATTCCAGCTCCTCCATCCGATCGCGCATCCGGTACAAATCGGAGAGCGCCTCCCGAAGCACGTCCCCCGCCGCAGCCTCCTGCCCGTAGTCGGGAATTTGCGCGAGCAGCGCCGCCCGGCTTCCTTTCTTCCAACGAACGGTCCCGGAGTCCGGCAATTCCGAGCCGGCCAGCAGCTTCAGCAACGTCGTCTTGCCGCAGCCGTTCGGGCCGACGAGCCCGATCCGGTCCCCTTCGCGGACCTCGAGCGACAGTTGTTGAATAACGGGCGTTCCGCCCCATGTTTTCGTAATGGTATCCGCCGTACAAAGCATCATATCGATCATCCTCGCATTCGGTTTATTGGGTACGACAAAAAAGCCGCAGGCAAAAGTCAACCTTTTGCCCGCGGCTTCCCATAAAGGGCGCCGATCGAATGCGGTTATGAGCATTCGTTCGATCTACGGGGTCAAAACGTTGCAATCGCCGAAAAAGGACAGACTTCTCCCGTCTGCGGCCAAACGGAATACGATCGTAGCTTGATGCACCCAATAGTGGGACCACTTGCTACGCGCGGCGACTTGCAACATTTCGACACCTCCCTTACCGAACCGATTTCAAAACGACACGTCCACTATACCAAAAAACGGGAAAAACCGCAACCGGGCTGCAGCCCGGCCGCCGGCGCTTCCCGCCTTTCCCGGTCCGACCCTTTCGGATACCGACGTGAACGGCTAACGGACGCCACGGAGACTGATTCGCCCAAAACGGCCGTTTTCGAACGGACGATCAGCTGAAGCAGGTGCATACCATAATGATATTGCCGTCCGGATCCTTGAACGTAAAGTCGGACAAGTCGGGATACGTTTGAATGTCCGTTACGATTTCCGCGCCGAGCCTGCGCACGTGCTCATAGGCGGCGTCGATATCCGCGGCGCTCAGGTTGAACAGCGGCTGATTGGACGGAACGAACGCGTAGTCCGGCTCGAGGCAGTGGTCGTCGAGCGTAAGACCGGGCCGGCCGGGCCCCATCCCGAACGTATAGATCGGGCCGGCGAACGGCCCTTCCCCGACGTCGACGCCGAGCAGCTCGGCATACCAGCGTACGGCTGTTTCCAAATTCGTCACGTGGACGAAAACGGTGTCGATTCTGTTTTCGATCGGCTTCGGCATAGCGATGACCTCCGCAATAGGGTATAGCCTATTCCTATTCGCGATACGGCTCCGCTTTCCTTCTCGCCGGCCCGAAGCTTCCGTCAAAACCAAGTTCCGACCGCGCCGCTAATTTCCCATTTGCCGTCCGCCCGGCCCGCAAGCCGGATCGAGTCGCCCGGATTCGCCGACGCCACGACCGGACCCGACCCTGCCGGCTTCATAATCGCGGCTCCCGGCTGCGGAACGACGGCAAGCGCATGCGGCGCTTCGACAAAAAACGTGAACGCATACCCCTTTTTGGCCGCCGGCAGCGTCAGCTCGATCGCGCCGGAAGCGCCCGCATTCGTAATCGTATGTCCGATATGGCCGACGCTCACCGGACCGGACGACGCGATCGCGACGGAGGGCGCCGGAACGCCGGACGAGTGAATATCCTCCGCGGCCGGATCGATAGCGTACAAGCTTTGGGCGCCGCCCAGTACGGCGCAGCCGTCGAATACGACGTTTTTGATCGTTTCTTTGGCGTTGCGCTTGATCGCGAAGCCGCGAACGACGAGCGGGACGCTTCGATCGTCTATCGATTCGCAGCCGGTAAACCGGACGTTGCCGATCGTCGTTCTCGCCTGCTGCGGAACGGTCGTTACGATGAACGAAGCCCCGTACCCGTACGGATCTTCGGGCGCATTAACCGTGTTGCAATTGATCGCCTTGCAGCGGACGAAAGTCGTCCGAACGCTTTCCGACGAATTGGACAACACCGAATAACCGGCGTACTGCTCGTATTCGGCGACGCAGTCTATAAATTTCACTTCGCCCTTGACCGCCCTTGCGCCGTCGCCGCCGTAATTGACGGAGGAGCCGAACGAGTTGCCGCGCGTCCGGCAGTTTTCGAACGTAATGTCGACCCGTTCGTTCGCCGCCGTCATGCGATGCAGCGAAACGAGGAAGCCGCGGCCCACGTTGCCGTCCGCGACGCAGCCGACAAAGCGGATGCGTTTCAAAACGTCCGCGCCCGTATTGTTGTTCGGCTCGATGTCGACGCCGCTTTTCGGCGCCGTGCCGGTCGTATTCGTAAACCGGCATCGGTCCGCGAGAAATCCGTCGACCGAAATGATCGACAGCCCTTGCCGGCGGTTATTGTTCGCCGTGCAATCGCGGAGCGTTATGTTTTTGCAATACGGCTGCGCCGCCTCGTAGTTGCCTACGTAAAAGCCGTCGCCGCCGCTGTCGTTCGCGCTGATCCGTTCGATCGTCACGTTTTCCGATCCGCTGATGTCGAAGATGTGCGCCTGCTCGCCGGACGCATAGGCGGCCTTGTTCATTTTCAATACGGCGCCGTTGCCGACGATCCGAACGTTTTTCGCGTTTTTGATGCGAATGAGCCGTTCGTACGGAGCGTTGCGGTTGAGCGTATCGACCGCTTGCACGACCGTTCCCGGCTCGAACTCGACGACGATGTCGCTCGGGACGAACAGCTGCCCGGTCAAATAATAGGCGCCGGTTTGCTTCGGGATGAACAGCCGCTTTCCGGCCGCGGCGTTCAGCGCGTTTTGCAGCGCCGCCGTTTCTGCGGTCGCGCCGTCGCCCGCCGCCCCGAACCAGGTGGCGACCACCGTGTCGCCGACGACGCGCTTGAACCGTTTGCCGCCGGCGGTGACGACGACGGTTCCCGTATCGTCCGCCGAAGCCGTATCCGCCGGATCGTACAGGAACAAGCCCTGCTTGCCCGGGTCGACGACATAATAGGCGTCGTCCGGACGGGCGTCCGCTCCGTTCCGCAGCTCGGCCAGCGTCGTTTTGACGCAAAATTCGACGCTCTCCAGGTCTTTCCAATGGAACCTGCCGTTAGCTTGGCCGGCGCTGCCATAAACGCTTCCCGTCACGCCGGCTTGCGCGGCCGTACCGGCACCCGCGTTCAACATGCCGCCGGCCGCAAGGGCCGCGCCCGCCGCTCCGAGCGATGCGAGCAATTTTCGTCTGCTGATCGTTTCCATCGTTTGTTCCTCCTCGATTGTTCCGATTCATGCGGGCGAGATCGTCAACGATCCCGCATCGGTCACTCCGACTTTGTAAACGGTTCCATTCGGCGACGCGATCGACAGCTCCGTCGCCGTCAACCCTCCCGCCGTCCCGATCGTCGCCCACGTTCCCGGCGTGCCGTCCGCCGTGCATACCCAGCCGACGGGCGACAGCGACGACGGCTGCGCGTTCCATAGGACGGTTCCGCGCTTCCACGCTCCGGACGTCGGCACGGCCGTCGCCCATCCGACCGCCGCCCCTTTCGTCTGGATTTCCGGCGTCCCCCATTTGCTCAAATAAGCGCCTCCGATTACCGGAACTCCGGCGCCGGCAAACACATTGCTCTCCGTAATGCGCAAATCCGAGCCGGCGGCCGTCGCGTCGATCAAAATGCCTTTGACTCCGCATTCGGTCACATTGCCGTCGAACAGCGAATCGGTTACGACGTTTCCGAAATAATAGCCGCCGCCGGTTACGTTCGTCATCTGGTTGCCGGCTATGAGATGTCGGCTCGTCGCGGTCGAGCCGGCGAAGCGGACCGCTCCGTCCGACGACGTCGTATTTTGGATCCGGTTGCCGCAAAAACGGACCGCTTGGCAGCTTTGGAACGTGACGGCGACGGTTCTTGCGGCGTCGAACACATTGTCCGCGATGACCGGCGCGACGGCGTTCGCGACGTTCCAGCCGGCCGGGCCGGTCGAATAATCGCGATTTCCGCTGATTTCCAACCCTTTCACGACATTCGAGCTTGTAATCATCCGGCCGGCGCCGTAAAATTCGTTGCCGCGGATCGTCACGTGTTCGGAGGCGCCCGTCGTCGTGCTGCAGCGGAACAAATAGCTCGACTTCCCTTTGTTGCCGGCGATCGTAATGCGGCGGTTCGGGTACGCGGCGTTCGGATTGTACGAATTGACGAAATAAATTTCGCTGTAAAACTCGTTGCCCTCGATCCAGACGTCTTCGACGAGATCGGAGCCCGTCGACGACCCGTTCGGCTCCAGGTCGATCGCCGACACGTACGGGAACGGGTCGCTGATCGCGTTGGCGGCGATCCGCACGTTGCGGCCGGATACGACCGCGACCGCGCAACGCCGCGGGTTGCTCAGCACGTTTTCGCGCACTTGCACGTTTTCGCACGGCGCGACATAGTCCGAGCCGATGTAGACGCAGTCCCCGTACGGGGCATGCAGCCAGTTGTTGTGCACGCAGACGTTTTTGGAATGCGAAACGTAGACCAGATGAGACCATTCCCCCGCCGTGCCCGAGGAGTAGCCGCCGTTCAAATAAAGACCGGACAGCTCGAGACCGCCGCCGGCATACCCGACGATCAGAAACATCCGCTTCGCCAATTGCCCGTTCGGCCCGTCCATGCGTATTTCCGGCATGCCGACGCCGAAAATCGAGTTCGTTAACGAGACGGGGCCGGACAGCCTGTAATAGGACGGAGGAGGAGGCACGAGCACCGGTCTTCCCGTCGCCGCCGCCGCTTGGAACGCCGCCGTGTCGTCGGCCGTTCCGTCTCCGACGGCCCCGTGGTCGAGGACGTTCGCCCAACCGGGGTCCGCGCCCCCCAGCGGCGTCGTTCCTCCTCCGTAAACGCTGGAAGCGACGCGCGGACCGGCCGCCGCCTCCGCGCTGCCTGCGGCAAGCTGCATGAACGTTCCGCCCGCTGCGACCGTAAAGCCCGTCGCCCCGAGCGCGGCCAGCAGCTTGCGCCGCGTCAAGGCCGGCCCCGCTTCGCCGGGCGCCGCGCTCCCCGCGCCGTCCGAGCCATCTTCGCGCTTCGTTCTTTCCATGCCGTCCGTCCGTTCCTCTCCGATGCCGAGCTTCCGCGAATCCGTCATTTTTCAAATCCCTCCGTGTGGAATCGATTGAAAACATGCGGGTCTGAACAAAAGCTGTATAGGCAAAGCGCCGGCGTAAGCCGTGCGCGTTGCTGGAACAAGGCGACACCGGATAAGCCCGGCGATTCGAACTCATAACACGATTTCGTTTATGTATTTGAGCCTTTTCAGAGAAATTTTTGTTACACGTGTTCCATCCGCACGTACCGACACCGGCGAATAAATCGTGCAACCCGTGCTGCAGACCGTCAGCTTTTAACCCCATCATATTACACGTGTTCGCAGAGGGTCAAGCTTTTTTTGCCGCGAAAGCGGTCGGCGGCGCATCGCCCGGAACGCTCCGCCGGAAAGCTTTTTATTCCGGGCCGGAGGCGACTTTGCCGACCGATTTCCGGATATGCATCTCGCAGCCGATTTCGACTTCGGCCCATCGGCTTTCGCCTCTGCCGTCCCGGCCGGTCAAAATGTCGAGCGCCGTCGCGGCGAGCCTCGGGATCGACGGACCGACCGTCGTCAGCGGCACCTCCATCCGCTCCATCTCGGGGATGTCGTCGTAAACGACGAGCGAATAGCGCTCCGGGATTTTTATTTTCCGTTTGCGAAACAGCTTCAGCAGCTCGAACGCATACGTCTGGCTGTCGACGACGAACGCGGTGGGCCCTTCTCCGCCCGCTTCGAGCAGCGGCAGCAGCTTGTCGTCCGTCACCGAATCGCCCGGATCGATCTGCACGTAATAATGGTCGTGGTAGTCGAGACGCAATTCCAGCAGCCCTTGCGTAAAGCCGGTCAGCTTGTCGGAACGGTTGCCGACGAACGTCAGCCTGCGGTGCCCTTGCCCGGCCAAATACCGGACCGCTTCGTACACGCCGGATTTGCGGTCGATGCCGACATAGTGCGTCCGCTCCATCCTGCCGCCGCCCATCAGCAGCATGCTGCCGTGAAACAGCTCGCGGCGCTTGACGAATTGGGCGTTCGGCCGCCAGTCCGGCGCGCACCAGAATACGATCCCGTCGACGAAATGCTCGTTGAAAATGCGAAGCGCCTCCGGGGGCTCGGCCAGCGACAAAATGACGTCGAGCCCGCGGGACGCCGCTTCCTTCTGAATTTGCATGCCGAGATGGTAAAAAAACAGCCCTTCGATTTTCGGCCAGATGAGCCCGATCGAATTCGTCTTGCGATCGACCAGCCTTTTGGCCGCCAAATTCGGCACGTAGTTCATCCGCGCGGCGATGGCGACGATTTTTTTGCGGATGTCCTCGCTGACGCCGGGCGCGCCGTTCAACGCTTTCGAGACCGTCGGATGGCTCACGCCTGCTTCTCTCGCTATATCTTTGATCGTTACTTTCATCGGGACGGGCTCTTCCTTTCCGGTCGTAAAAAATATCGCTCTTCGTCCCTCATTATATTACACGTGTTCGCAAATGTTAAGAGCCGAAATCGGCCCGTCCCGCGGGCGTCTCGCGACGCCCGCCGGTTAAAATTTGACCAAATCGTCGATCCGCACCGCGCCGCCGGTTTGCATCGACAGATTGCCCGCCACGCCGGTCAAAATCGAAACCGCTCCGTCGACATGGGACGCCGCCCGGCGGAACCGGTCTTCCGTCCGCTCGCCGAACAGGTCGTTCAGCAGGATCGGGTCGCCGCCTCCGTGTCCCCCCGCGCGTTCCTCGATTTCCACCTCGTACGCTTTGTCGAACATCGGCTGCACCGTCAGCTTTTTATACGACAAGGCGCCTTCGTCTTCCTTCTTGCCGCCGGAATTGACGTAAGCGCGCTCGACGACCTTCATCTCGATGCGTCCTTTGCTTCCGTTAAAGACGACGTTGTAGCCTTCCCACGGCAAGTAGGCGTTCAGCGAATACGTCATGATCGCCTTGTTTTTGTAGCGCACCATGACGCCGAGCGTGTCCTCGATGCTGATGCCGTCGCCGAACACGCTTTGATCGCGCTGGTAGCCGTCGTCTTTTTCCGCGTCCAAATAAAGCGACTTCAGGTGGGCGTTTTTCTCGAGATGGATCGCGAACGGATCGTTTTTCGCCGCCTCGCTGCCGTAGGCGCGCTGGTAGAAGCTCGTGACGCCGCGCCGTTCCGCGTTTTCCCGGCCGTAGAACATGAGCCCGCCCATCGCGTAAACGGTATCCGGGGTCGTGCCGAGCCAAAAGTTGACGAGGTCGAAATGATGCGTCGATTTATGGACGAGCAGCCCTCCGCTGTTGCGCTTGTCGCGGTGCCAGCGGCGGAAATAGTCGGCTCCGTGCACCGTATTGAGCAGCCATTCGAAATGGACGGAGAAAATGTCCCCGATCGCGCCGTCCATAATGAGCTCGCGAATTTTCGTATTGTGCGGCGCGTACCGGTAGTTGAACGCCACGCGCAGATCGCGTCCGGTTTTTTTGACCGTATCGAGGATCAGCTGGCATTTCTCCGCGTCGATCGTCATCGGCTTCTCGGTCACGACGTCGCAGCCGAGCTCCATGGCGCGGACGATGTACGTATGATGCGTCCGGTCCATCGACGTGACGATGACGACGTCCGGCGCCTCCTTCCGGACCATCTCGTCGAATTCATGACTGCCGTACAGCGCGACTTCCGGATGCGCGTATTTATCCTTCAGCAGCCGATTCGCGTATTCGAGCCGGGTCCGGTTTATGTCGCAAAAGGCGACGAGCTCGCATGTGTCGCGGAAGCTTTTGGCCAGCGCGCCGTAAAAAAACTCGGCTCTGCCGCCCGTCCCGACCAGGGCGTACTTCTTTCGTGTCACTTGAGGCCACTCCTTTTGGTAAAAGATGCGTACGCCCTCATTGTATAGCAAAAATTTTGCGATTTCTCCGATTTGTTTGCGCTTTTCCGCCTTTTTTGCGCATATTTTGCGGTCGCCGGCGTTACGCGATGCCGGGGTCTGTAGTACAATTCAGTGGGGGGAGGTCGTCAGCCGTGAAGGAACCGTTTTACATCCATATCAGCAAAATTTCCGGCCATCACTCGATGCCGTCCAACCATTTCCACGAGCCGTACGAAGTGTACTATTTGCTGTCCGGGGAGCGCCATTACTTCATCAAGGACCATACGTACAAAATCGCCAAAGGCGATCTCGTATTCATCGATAAAAACGAGCTGCACAAAACGAGCGATGCCGGCGTGCCGAATCACGAACGCATTTTGATCAATTTCAACGAGCGGTTTCTCGACCGTTTCGACGAGCCGCTTCTGTACGAGCCGTTCCGGCGCAAAACGAGAAGACTGCGGCTGAATTTGCCGGAGCGCGAATGGATCGAACGGCTTTTGTTCGAAATGCTGCAGGAGGATCAGGAGCAGCCTCCGGGCCATGTCGCTTCGCTGCAGGCGAAGCTCGTCTCGCTGCTGCTGTGGTGCGCGCGGAAGCTGGACCGCCAGGAGCGGGAGCCGGCCGCGCACGAGCATGAAAGTCCGGCGCACAAAAAAATTTCCGAAATCGTCGAGTTCATCAACGACACGTACGAAACGCCGCTTTCGCTCGAATCGGTCGCCAAAGCCCACTATGTGAGCCCGTTTCATTTAAGCCGCATGTTCAAGCGGGTAACCGGCTTTACGTTCGTGGAATACGTCAATACGGTGCGGGTGCGGGAGGCGCAGCGGCTGCTCAAGGAGACGGGATGGAAGGTGACGCGGATCGCGGAGGCGGTCGGCTATGAAAATATCGGGCATTTCGGCCGCGTTTTCAAAAAATTGACGAAAACGAACCCGCTTGATTACCGGAGGTCGGTCAAGCGGGCGGAAACGTAGCGGACAAGCCGCCGTTCAGTGGGTGTAGGCGGCGACGTTGTTTTGGTCGATCGCCTCGTGCAGCGCCGCATTCAAGCCGCTGGCGATAATGTTGGCCGTATCCTCGATGAATTGGTCGATATCTTTCGGCGTCACGAGCAAATTATGGCCGACCGGCTCGAGCACTTCGCGGACGAGCTGCAGCCGCTCGTTTTCGTCCATGCTTTCGAGCATGCCGAATATTTGGCTCGTATTGCTCGTCTGGTTTTTGAAATGGTTCAGCATCATGTCCATCGTGCTGTTCACGATCGTCGACGCATAGACGACGGTCGGCACGCCGATCGCGATGACCGGAACGCCCAAAAAGTCGACGGTCAGCCCTTTCCGCTTGTTGCCGACTCCCGAGCCGGGGTGAATGCCCGTATCGGCGATCTGGATCGTCGTGTTGACCCGCTCCAGCGCCCGCGAGGCGAGCGCATCGATGGCGATGACGAGGTCGGGGCGCGATTTTTCCACGATGCCCTGGACGATTTCGCTCGTCTCGATCCCGGTCGTGCCGAGCACGCCGGGAGCGACGGCGCTCACCTGGCGGTAGCCGGGGCTGACCTGTTCGGGCATCAGCTCGAAATAATGGCGCGTCACCATGACGTTGTCGACGACGAGCGGTCCGAGGGCGTCCGGCGTCACGTTATTGTTGCCGAGCCCGATGATGAGCACCTTCGCGTCTTTGCCGATACCGATCCGCAGCAAAAAATCGGCGAATTCCTGGGCGAAGCGGGTCGCCACCTTGTCCTGCAAATCCGAATCTTTCTCGCGCAGGCGCGGAACTTCGATCGTCACGTAATGGCCGCGCAGCTTTCCGACCGCCTGCGCGCCTTCGTCGGTTTCGATCGTCATCTTCGTGATCGTCATGTCCCCGTCGTCTTCCGACGTTTCCGTATGTACGCCCGGTATCGCGTCCCCGAGCCGGCCCGACGCCATCTCCTTCGCTTCCAGCGCCAGGTCGGTCCGTACGGAATATCGGCTTAAATCGAGATCCATGTCAAATCGCTCCTTCCGGTTGTCGACTGCTTGTTAGTTTGTGAGAAAGCCGGAACGATTATACGGAACCCTTTTCGCGGAATCGTTGCAATTTGGGACTGCCCATGGTAAAATGTATAAAGTTGTCGACAAACATGGCAGTCTTACGATCGGTTGTCTTGGCATCGTCGAAAGCACGTTTTTGTTTGTAAGGAGGTGAACGATCGTGCCTAACATTAAATCCGCCATCAAGCGCGTGAAGACTAACGACAAGCGTCGCCTTCAAAACGCTTCGCAAAGATCGGCACTGCGTACGGCAGTCAAAACGTTCGAAACCGCAGCCGCTTCGCAAAACGTAGAAACGGCCAAGCAAGCGCTTATCAACGCTTCCAAAAAGCTGGACAAAGCCGTTTCGAAAGGTTTGATCCACAAAAACGCGGCAGCCCGCAAAAAATCCCGCTTGGCGAAACAACTCAACGCGCTTAACGCTCAAGGCTAAGCGAAAAAGTCCTTGCTCACCGTCGGTGCAAGGACTTTTATTTTTTTGCGCTCCGCGCCCCGCTTCTTATGCCGCCAGCCCGAGCAAAAACATCTCGAGCCCGACCACCTTGTCGATTTTGCCCGTCTTCATCTTATAATCGAGCTCGGCCAGCTGGTCGATGATGCGCTCCAGCTTCTCCGGCGCGAACTTGTGGCCCTGCTCGGCGGCGATTTTGACCGCGTACGGATGCAGGCCGAGCTGCGAAGCCATCTGCTGGTGCGACAGCCCCTGCTTGGACAGCTCCTTCACCTGCAGCACGATGCGGAACTGCCGGGCGATCAGCAGGACGAGCTTCACCGGCTCCTCGCGCTGCTTCAGCAAATCGTACAAAATCGAAAACGCGCGGTTCAGACGCAGGCGGACGATGTCGTCGATCAAAATGAACACGTTCTGCTCCGTGCTGCGCGTCACCAGCTTGTCCACGATCGCGCCGTCGGCGACGCCGCCGGTTCCGACATACAGCGACAGCTTCTCGATTTCCGCCGCCAGTGTCTGCAGCGAGCCCCCCGCATACAAAATCAGCTGATCGGCCGCCCCTTCCGCGAACGTAAACGATTTGCGCTCCGCCAGCCGGACGACCCATTGCAGCAGTCCGTCCGCATGGAGCGGCGCGAACGGGATCGCGACGTCTTTCAACGCTTTGACGATTTTTTTGCGTTCGTCCAGCTTTTCCGCGTCGACCGTAAAGACGATGACGGAAAAATCGGGCGGCGCTTTCATATAGTCGAGCAGCTTCTCCGGCTGATGCTGCGCTTTGCCGCTGTCCTTCGCTCCGGTGAAAAAGACGGCGTTGCCCGCGATCACGAGCTTCTTCGGCGCCATAAAGGGCGGCGTTTGCGCATCCTCGAGCACGACGTCGAGGCTCGTTTCCGCCAGGTCGTACTTGCTGACGGCAAAGTCCCGATACTCCGGCCCGACCAGCTTCTGCTCGGCGAAATCGAGAAACTCGCGCAGCAGAAACGATTCCGAGCCGTACGCGATATAGACGGGCGAAGCGTTCCCTTTGCCGAGTTCGCGCGCCGCCGTTTTGTAATCCATCGGTCTCCCCCTTGCCGCTTCATCATTCTACGCTTAAGGATAACAAAAACAAAGGGATGACGTCAAAGCGCCGAGATCGCCTTTTCTCGCGAAAAAACGATCCGGAACTTCGGCATCATCCCTTTGTCCCAGCACATCTATATAAACATCCGGCCCAGGGCTCCCAGGCGCCCGACACCGAACGGTCATACATGGCAGGTCTTCGACTACGTGAACCGTCTTGTTACTATACGATATGCGAATCGCCGCAACGTGTGCGCCGGCGACAAGCCTGAAACGCGTTTATTGCGAAAAAAAACGCCGGCGCCGCCGCGCGAAAGAAAAAGCCGCAAGCGCGCTGCGCTTACGGCTGTTGGACCGTCTCCGTGCTTTTGGCGATATCGATCGCGATCGTTTTCGTTTTTCCGTCCTTCGTCGTGACCGAATACGTCAGCTGCTTGCTGCCCCGCCAGCGGAGCAGCTTCGCGCTGTCCTCCGCCCCCCAGGAGCCGGAAACGAACATTTGCGTCTTCTTGTCGTCGTTCGTCGTGACGACGATTTTGCGGTTCTCCGAATCGACGGTCGCGACCAGAACGCCGTCCTCCGAGACGAGTATCGGAGGCGGCAGCGTCATCAGGCCGGACATCTCCGGAGCGCCGCCCGTTCCTTTCGCCTCGTCCGCCGGTCCGGCGATGCCGAACCGCTGCCCGGGGCCGCCGCTTCCGGACGCGGAAGGCGAAGCCGACTCCGCCCCCTCCGCGGCGGATATGCCCATTTTCGTTTTGTCTTCCGCCGAACCGGCCGAACCGGCCGAACCGGGCGATCCGCTTTCGAACGCCGACTTGTTCGCATCGGCCATGCCGCCTCCGCCCGAAATCGATTCCTGCTTCCCTTCGGTCGGGACGGAACCGCCCGCATCCGTCCGTGCCGGCGTATCGCCGCCGGTCGAAGGCGCCTTGTCGCTCGCGGCGCCGGCGCCGTTCGGCGCGGTTCCGCCTGCCGGCGCGCCGCCTGCGGTCCCCTGCTGATTGCGCAGGCTGTTGGGCGCAGGCGCAGACTCCGCCTGCCCCGACTTGACCGTCTTCCCGGACTCGACGCCGCTTTGCGCGACGGCCGGCCCCCGTTCCTTCGGCTCGCCGCCTCCGGCGGAAGCCGCCGGCGCTTCCGGCTTCGCGTCGGCCGCCGTTTGGCCGGACGAAGCCCGGCTCGAGCTCGCCGACTCGTACGTAGCGGACGATTTGTTCCGGCTGCCCGAATCCATAAGCATCCGGGTATCGTCGGCCACCTTCGTGCCGTCCATATCGTTAATGAAAAGGGCGAGCAGCAGTCCCGCGGCCACGATGCCACCGGTCGCCGCCAGCGACCAGGCCGCCCGGAACCGGCCCGGACGCTCCGTCGTCAGCGGAACGACCGCCGAATCGGCCGCGCCGGCCGTCGCCGGCACCGGCGAAACGTCGCCGCGTCCGTTCGCCCGGTCTATTTCCGCAAGCTGGGGCAATATCGAATCGACCAAACTGAACGGCGGAGCGACTTTCGGCAGGCTGGCGAGCTCTTGGGACAACTGCTGCAATTTGGCGAACATTTCCATGCAATCCGGACACCGCTGCAAATGCGTCAGCATCGCTTCATGCTCCGCGTCGTTCAAATCTCGATCCAGATGCCGCTGCATCAGTTCCATCACCTCGTCACAATTCATCCCCGCACACCGCCTTTCTGATAATCTCGGAGTAAAGACTGCAATTGCTGCCTCGCCCGGAATAAATACGACTTCACCGTGTTGAGAGGCAGATCGAGGGAGTCGGCGATTTCGTTGTACGAGAAATCCTGCAAATACCGGAGCACTACGACAGCCCGGTGATGCTCGGGCAGAAGCTCGATCGCCTCCTGAATATCTTTCGCCACGTACGCGGACATCAGCTCGTCTTCGACGGAGCCCGCCGACGTGAACACCATATTGTGCTCCTCGATCGATACCGTCGCTTTCGTACGGCGGAACTTGTCGATGCAGATGTTCGTCACGATGCGCTGTACCCACGTTTTGAATTGCGCTTTTTCTTCATAAGAATTGATTTTCGTATATATGCGGATTAACGCTTCTTGAGCGGCGTCTTTGGCGTCCTGCTCATTCCCGAGAATGTAGTAGGCCGTACGATACACATGTGTTTCGATTTCTCGCAATAGGGTTATTAGAGCGTCGCGATCGCCCGATTGGGCAGCCTTGATCAATTGCTGCTCTACCACAAGGATCCCCCTCTCTTGCAACCTTTTAAACGGGCGTCGCCCGGAAAATGTTGCATCAAGCTTGAAAAATATCGGTCATCAGCTTTCCGTTACTAGAATAACAGAAAATGCGGGCACGGTATACCGCCTCGGTCGCGATGCCTAAACTAACCATCCGGCGAAACGAAAGCTGTCGGACAGCCTCCGCCGCCTCGCTTGACGTGCCCGACCGCCCGCACTACAATAAGTAGTGTGAGGTGTAGCGATGGACATTCGCCCTTTTAAAGCGAACGAAAAAGGATTGAACCGGTTTTTCGGACCGCTTGAAGCGAAAATTATGGATATCGTCTGGTCGGAGCCGGACATATCGATCCGGGACGTGCAGAGCCGGCTGGCCGCGGGCAAAAACGTCGCCTTCAACACCGTTATGACCGTCATGAACCGGCTGGCGGACAAAGGCTTGCTGCGCAAACGGACCGAAGGGCGCGTTACGCTGTACAGCCCCGCTCAAACGAAAGAGCAATTTCTCGTCACCCGGTCGAAGGAGCTGACGCTGGAGCTGGTCGACGAGCTCGGCTCGCTCGCCGTCCATCATATGCTGGACGTGCTGGAGGAAGCCGACCCGCTGCTGCTGAACAAGCTGAAGCAAAAAATCGAATCGATGAAAAAGGACGCGTCGTCATGAACTGGCATACCCGCTCCGAACGGCTGTACCGGTCGTCGCTGCTGCTCGCCGTTTTCATTTTTACGCAGATGGGCACGTACGCGCTGCAAATCGTTCTCGGCGGCAGCTTCGGCTTCAACGTGTTCGAAGCGTGCAGCGGCCTGCTCATGTCGATCGGCATGCCGGTTCTCGCATACGCGCTGGACGCCCTCGTCGTCGCCACGATCGTTACCGGGCTATGGCAAACGGCGCGCCAGCTGTATCATACGCGCAAGGCGCGAACCGCGTTTTTGCGGCGCGCGGATACTAAGAAGACGGAGGAGCTGCTGCGAAAGTTCGGTTTGCCCGGGACGACCGCCCTCGCCGTCATCGCCCATTCCGCGCCGCTCGCCTTCACGATGGGGCTGTACCGGCCGCATATCGTCGTCTCGAGCGGGTTGATCGAGCTGCTCTCGGACGAAGAGCTGGGCGCCGTCCTTCATCACGAACGGCATCACCAAGCGTCGCGCGACCCGCTCCGCTCGTTCGTGCTCGGCCTATGCGCTTCCGTCGTCTGGTATTTGCCGATCCTGAAATGGACGAGCGGCCAGTTCCGCATCGCCCGGGAGCTGCTGGCCGACGAATACGCGGTGTCACGCTCGGGCGGCTTCGAGCCCGTGGCCGGCGCGCTGCTTAAGCTGGCCCGCTGCGCGGGACGAACGGACAAACCGTTTTTGCACGCTTCCTTCGCGGAAACGTCGATCAATTACCGGATTATGCGGCTCGTCGATCCGCTTAACGTAACGCCGCCGAAGCTGCCGGCGCGTCCGGCGATCGGTTCCGCCGCCATTGCCGCCGCGCTTACGGTTGCGTTTATTTGTACGCTGCAGGCGTAAGCTTGTATGGCCGATCCGCCGGGATGGCGGAATTTTTTTAGCGTGTCACACTACGCTGCGTAGTGCATTACGTATGAAGGGATGAACCGCGAATTGAGCCAACCGAAACCGAACCCGAAATCGGGCCCGTCCCCGAGCAAATCGGCGGCCAAACGAAGCTCCGCCGCGCAAAAAGCCGAGGAGGCGCGCAAACGCGGCAAGCGGAAGCGAATCGCCTGGAGCGCGGGAGCCGTTCTGCTCGTTGCCGCCATCGTCGTCCTGATCGCGAATCGTCCCCCGAAGCCCGGCGAGAAGGTCGAAATCATGGCCGACCAATCGCATATCGCGACCGCCGATTCGCCGCACAAGCCGTACAACACCGATCCGCCGACCAGCGGCCAGCATTTGCCGTATATCGCGACTTGGGGCGTCCATAAGGAACCGCTGCCGAAGGAGCTGCTCGTGCACAATCTCGAGGATGCCGGCGTCGTCTTGTACTATAACGGGCAAACGGATGCGGAAACGATCGACAAGCTGGAGACGATCGTGAAACGGTATCCGAAATACGTGCTCGTCAACCCGTATCCGGATATGCCGAACCCGATCACGCTGACCGCATGGGGGCGCATCGACCGGCTCGATGCGTTCGACGAAAAACGGATCGTCGACTTTATTCAGGCTTACAAAGGCATCGACCACCATCCGCGCGGCTGACCGTACGGAAAAAAGCAAAGACGCCTTCCGGCCGCCGCACGATGCGGGGACGGAAGACGTCTTTTCGTTTGCGCCCGTCCGAAAGCTCAAAAAATTTCGTGCTTCGTCCCGCTCCACCGCTCGTAAAACAGCTCGTTGTTTTTGCGGAACAGACGGATCGCCACGTGGATGGCGAAGACGGTATCAACCGCGGCGACGGCGATGAAGCTGACGCCGAGCAGAGCCGGAGGCAATCGCTGCACCGCGCCCAGCAAAAAGATCGCGTGCGCGCCTCCGACGAGCCCGTACAGCGCGCCGTAGCGCACGAGCAGCTCCTTGAAGCGGATGCGCTCCCCGCCCCCGATGACGCGGATTCGCACGATATATTTGCCGAGCGTCCGGCCGTTCGTCGCCAGCGGCAGCATAACGAAATACAGAAAGCAGACGACCGCGTACAGCACGATGTCCGGACTGCGCATGAACAGCAATGCAGCCGGAAACAGCACGATCGCATCGAGCTGGAGGGCGATGAACCGTCTCGTCAGCCCGACTCGTTCGCTTTTCAGATCGACGTTCTCGTCGAGCCGGTCGGGGCGCGGCAGCAGCTTCATGACGAGGGGCGCGGCCATATATCCGAGCGCTCCTCCGAACGTGTTCAGCATCAGATCGTCGACGTCGAACAGCCGGTACGGGCACTTGTAAATGCCGTACAGCCCGGTCACCTGCGTAATTTCAAAAAACAGCGACAGCCCGAACGCGGCCGCGACCGCCTTGCCGAAGCCGAAGCGGAAATAGTAACGCAGGTAAACGCCGAGCGGGACGAGCAGCAGCACGTTGAACGCCGCCTGCAAAAACGCCCGCTCCGTAAACAGGCGCACGTACGTCGACGGCACGCCGGGCTGCAGTCCCGTTTCGCGCACGAAGTCTTTGACGAACTGGAACGGAACCCAGGACATATACGATTCGCGCCATGGAGCGCACGTGTTCCGCGATGCCGGAAGCGGCAGGATGACCAAGTACAGCGCCGTCAGCACATACAGCAGCAGCGAGTATATGACGACTACGCGAATTTTGTTGACGTACCCGTATTTGCGGTACTGGACGATCAGAAACGGCAGCGTGAACAAAAACGCCAATATCGGGAACGTCAGAAAGGCGTAGCGGATCGGAATCAAATAAGACTGCAGCATGCGAGGCTCACTCCAACAAATGATTAAGTCTGCATTATACCCCGGCTTTCCCGGTTTATCCATCGATTTTCCTTACATTTCGGCCGAGGATACGTGACGGCGCCGTCATGCGGCGAGTCCGGGGGACGAAAAAAAGGAGCCGCGCCCGGCGGCTCCTTTCGTTATGGGCCGTTTATTCGAACTTGACCAAATAGTAATTTTTTTTGCCTCGGCGCAAAACGACGTAACGGCCGTGCAGCCTTTGCTCGCTGCGGATCGCGGCGTCGATGCCGCTCATCCGCTCGCCGTTGACGTATACCGCCCCGCTCTCGATATCCTGCTTCGCCTGACGGCGCGACGGCGCCGCTTTGGCCGCCACGAGCAGGTCGATGAGGCCCGTTTCCGGCTCGTCCGGAAGCACCGTCGTCGGCATGTCCTGCAGCGCTTCGACGAGCTCCGCCTCGCTGAGCGAGGTCACGTCGCCGGAAAACAGCGCCTGCGTAATGTTTTCCGCGCTCTCGACCGCCTCCTGCCCGTGCACGATCCGCGTCACCTCGCGGGCCAGCTCGCGCTGGGCGACGCGTTTTTCCGGGCGCTCGTTCAGCTCCGTCTCCAGCTCGGCGATCCGCTCCCGCGATAAAAACGTGAAATATTTCAAAAATTTGACGACGTCCTGGTCGTCGGTATTGATCCAAAATTGGTAAAACTGGTACGCCGACGTTTTGCTCCGGTCGAGCCAGATCGCGCCCGATTCGGACTTGCCGAACTTTTTGCCGTCGCTTTTCGTCACGAGCGGCATCGTGATGCCGTAAGCGTCGCCGCCGCCCATTTTGCCGATCAGATCGAGTCCGGCCGTAATGTTGCCCCATTGGTCGCTGCCGCCGAGCTGCAGCGTGCAGCCGTGATCCCGATGCAGCTTGTGGAAATCGTACGCCTGCAGGATCATGTAGCTGAACTCGGTGTACGAGATGCCGTTCGCGAGGCGGGAATCGACGGAGTCTTTGGCGAGCATGTAATTGACGGTGAAATATTTGCCCACGTCGCGCAAAAACGAAATCGCGTCGAGCGAAGCGAGCCAATCGTAATTGCTTACCAGCTGGGCCGGATTATCCTTGCTGTCGAAATCGAGGAAGCGGGACAGCTGCCGCTTCAAGCTTTCCGTCCATCCGGCGACCGTTTCCGCCGTGTTGAGCGACCGTTCCGTCGACCGTCCGCTCGGATCGCCGATCAGGCCCGTGCCTCCGCCGACCAGCGCGATCGAACGGTGGCCGGCAAGCTGGAACCGGCGCAAGCATAAGATGGGCAGCAGGCTGCCGATATGGAGGCTGTCCGCCGTCGGGTCGAAGCCGCAGTACAGCACGACGCGCCCGTTGTTCAGCTTGTCCGCCAGCCCTTCGCGGTCGGTCACCTGATAAATGAGGCCGCGGTATTCGAGATCGTCCAGCAATTCGTTTTGCGTCACGCGCGTTTCCGTCAACTTGCATCGCTCCTTGTCGGTTCGGTTGAAAAACAAAAAGACCCGTCCCGGCTGCAGCCAGGGACGAGTCATCGCGGTACCACCCTAGTTGAAAACGTCTCGTTGCGCAATCGAGACATTTTCCGCTCGCATCGGATAACGGCCGACGGTCCGTCCCAGTCTTCCGCACGCGGCGATATCGCGGGCGGGTTCGGCGCAGGATGCTCGGGGACGTAATTCGCGTACGCTTGCGCACCGGCTCGCACCGACCGCCGGCTCTCTGGGGCTGCTTCAGCGTTACCGCTACTGATTCCCTTCATTGCAGCATATTGCAGCTGTAAAGCTTGCTTCCTTGCGGAAGCGCATGATCTTTATATACCATTTTCGGGCGGCCGTTGTCAATTCGGCCCCATTGACGTTACATAAGTGCAGCCCGATCCGCTGTAGAAGGATACTGCCAATGTCGCTCGGGCGGCGTGGATCGGCTTGAAGGGTGCATTGGCGCCAGCGAAGCGTTCTTTCGCGGTTCTCCCGGTCGCAGGGCAGCAAGAGCCCCTCCCTGCCGGAACGTCGGAGAAGGGCTAACGGACATCACGGCCTCTATCTGTCAAAAATATGCCGTTTTGGAAACGTAACGGTCGCACAGCGCTTATTCGCGACAAAATGCCCCCAATGGCCTGCATGTTCACCGAATAGTGCGCCTATGTCCGTTACAATTTCAAAAGTGCGGATTTGACGCCAATAGCGCCGCCATGCCCGTTACGTTTGGCGCCAGGACCGACAGCGCTGCATTCAATGCGGCATTGACCCCGAACGCTTCGGGCCGCTGAACTTACCCGGCCGTCAAGCAGGGGACGGCTGCCATCCGCCTTCCCCGTCCGCCGGGGCGGGAACCGCTCCCGGACGAACGAGCGTCCTCGGCTGGGCGTCCGCAATCGTCTCAACCAAATCGCATATTTCGCGTTTGGACAAAAAATCGGCCGACAGCCACGCGTCGATCTGCCGGTCCGCGAGCAGCATCGGCACTTCCTCCTCGAAGCCGGGCGCCGCCGAATGGACGGACAATATCGTGCATGCGCGCAGCTCCTCCCCGTTCGGGCTAATGCGCACATCGTACACGCCGGCCATTGCGAGCGGACGGTCGCCGCTGTGCAGCATAATCGGCTGCGGCTCGCGGTTTCGCCTCCGCGCCGGCTCAAGCCGGTAGTACGCGCTGCACGGAACGACGCATCGCTGCCGTTTCAGCAAATAGTCGAACGATTTGTTGTTCAGCACCGAACGGCTGTCCGCCTGCACCGCGTTTTTGGCCCAATACGGAAGCAGTCCCCACCGGTATTCGTCCAAAATCCGTTCATTCTCTTTGCCGCTGATGGCGAATACGGCTTCGGTCGGGGCATATTCGCGATCGCTTTCGACGTAAGCGAGCAGCTGGGTCACGTCGAAACGGTCGATCAACGAGCGGGCATCGGCCTGCAGCGTAAATCGGTAGCTCATAGTCGGGAACCTCCTTCGCAATTGGTCGAACGGTTCAATCCCCTTTACTATGCGCCTATGAAACCAGATTTATCCTCCGGGCGCGGAGTTACTTGACGACGATTTCGCCGCTCGCCGCGTACGTTTGCCAATCTTCGATCGTTTCCCGATACAGCGGCGGAATATCGGGAAGCGCGTCCAGCGCAAAAAACGCGGCGTCCGTCGTTTCGTCCGTTTCCGTCAGCAGCTCGCCGCTCCACTCCTCGATTAAGAAGACGACGGAAAACAGTTTGTTTTCGTCCCCATAGCCGTTCGTATACTCGAAGCGCGGGTCCGTATAAAGCGCAATCGGCTTCGCCGATACGACGTCGAGCCCGGTCTCCTCCTTCACTTCCCGCTTGACGCAGCCCAAGATCGACTCGTGAAGCTCGAGGCCGCCGGCCGGCATCGCCCACGCCCCATTGTCTCTGCGTTTGACGAACAGGATGCGACCTTCGCGATCGCGCACGATCGCCCTCGCCCCCGGCGCGATCAACATGCGGTGCCCGACAAGCTTGCGAAGCTGTCCCAAATACGATTGTTCCCAGCCGATTCCCATACCGTACGCCTCCTTCAGCGATTCGGGACATTTTTCGTCCCTATTGGACTAATTAGGTCCCTATAGTACATAGTATACGATCAGCCGCGCTTGCTTACAACGGCCCAATGATCGGAGGCAACGCAACCCCAGTGTTGGCTTGCAACCGTGTCGTCGCTATCCGCTCTCGCCGCTCTCGCCGCTCTCCCCGCTCACACCGACTCTTCACAAACGAACTCGCCGGAGGATTTATCCTGGAAGGTAACGCGCTTCTATAGCATAGCGGTACGAATTTTCCGTTATTGACGTCAGTTCCGCAGATAGATTTCGTCGGAAGTCAAGGAAAACTTAACGATGCGGGTGCCGATAGCGGAACAAAGGTACCACTTCTTGGTAATATTCATGCAACTTCCCATTTGTTGGCGGAAAATGAGTCCGCTATTCGTTGTCGGTAAGAAAACCGGCTATCGACGTATATCGAGGATGTGCCAAAGCCTTCGGCTTCCGGAACGTAACGGACGCCACGGCCCTTATTTCGCGAAAATCGGCCGTTTTCCAGTCGTAACGGACACCACTGCGCTTATTTGCTCCGAACCGTCGTCCAAAAGGGGGTTTTTCGCCAAATAGCTGCGCCCGTGTCCGTTAGACACAAAATAAGCCGAAATGAGGCTCATTAGCGGCCGCCATGTCCGTTACACACTTGGAACTGGGGGCCCGACCCGCCGCCGCCCCATACTCGCCCCATACTCGCCCCATGCTTGCCCCCCGCTCCAACTCCTGACGACGCCGGCGCAGTTCAACCGAGCCGATATCGCCGTTTCCCGCCGCCGGCAGCAGGAAACCCGCTCCCGGCTTCGGCGCTTTAGCGAAGGTCGGGACAGGACGGTCTTTTCTGCGCAAACCGAACCTTTTTGCACGCCGAAACGGCAGCGGAGCGAGACGAGATGGAAATGCTCCCGTTATTTTCGAAAGATTCCCGTTTCCGGGCAAAACAACGGGAAAACATCCCGCTACATTCGTCCATACCGCGCTTTTCGCCGATTCCGCGACATTTTATCGGGAGCTTCTCCCGCTATTTTAAAACGACGCCACTAGGAGAGCGAGTTAACGGGAGGTTTTCCCGTTCGTTCTGTTCCAGCGGCCCGGTAGGATTCGGATCGGTCGGACGTGGAACAAAAGGCGCTGCTCGCTGCATCCTTTACCGTCCTCCCCGTTACAATACTAGAAGGAGACAGCAATCCCGTCCCTTCGTCCGCAGCATCGATAAGTCAACATTTTCAGTCATCCGAATACCACGAGATCGTCAAATAAGAACCCGTAAAGAATTCTTCAATCCCAAAAGAAAGACCGGACGAGCTGGTCCGGCTCGTTCCGGTCTTTGTGCCCCTTTTAGGACAGCCTATATTTGCCATCAATGTTTCTCGATCGTCAGCTCGGCGATCGTCGTTCCGTCCACCCGCACTTCGATTTTTTGAGGAATTATATAGTACGGATACGGGATGCCGATCTCGGCCCGGTAGCCGCCCTCCTTTGCCAACGCGAACGCCGCGACGGTCGGCTCGCGTCCGTTCATTTTCCATTCCGCCGTAGGCCATTTGCCGTACAGCATTTTTCCGGCGGCGTCCTTCAGCTGCAAATTCAGCTTTACGACGTATTGGTTGTCCCGGACAAACGTTTCTTCCACGGCGACCGTCGAAAACGAAGCGGAAGCATATTCGCGTTGAAGCTCGTTTTTCACGACCGGTTTACTTGTCGCGAAGCTTCTGTAGCCATGACCGAGCTGACCGTTGTCGTTTCTCCCCCATACCCAGATCCGCTCTTCATCGTCCGTCGCCACGCCGTGATCGCGTCCGACCGACACCGTCGCAAAATGCCCGCCGTCCGTTATTCGTTCCGGCTCGAAGCGGACGGTCTCGCCCGAAGCGTTCTTGCTCGGCCCGGCAACGCCGACTCCCCATACCCACAGGTTGCCGGTCTCGTCGACCGCCGCGCTCGACCGCTCCCCGGCGGCTATCGCCTTCATCGCCGGCAGCCCGGTCAATTCGACCGCGTCAAGGCTGTAAAGCGTCCCGCTGCCCAGACCGAGCTGGCCGTCCCGGTTCACTCCCCAGACGTACAGCTTGCCGGACCGGTCCAAGGCGATGGAATGGTCGTAACCGGCCGATATCGCTACGATATCGTTCAACGGTATGAGCCTGCCGCCTTTGTTCAGCATCACCTGCCGGACATCGCCGTCGGCCTTCCCTTGGCTGCCCCAAGTCCAAACTTCCCCGTCTTCATTCAAGGCGAGCGAATAGCCGAAGCCGGCGGCAACGGCAACCGCGTCGCGCATCGGTCTCAATCCGTCCATCACCCGGACCGGCTTGCTGCGGTCCGTCTCGGTGCCGTCGCCCAGCTGCCCGTACCGGTTGCCGCCCCATGCCCACACGTTTCCTTTCTCGGACAAGGCGAGAGTATGGTCATAGCCGACGGCGACCGCTTCGATCCTCGTGCCGCCTTCGAACGGAACTTGAACCGCCGCGGCGTAAGGCTCGATGTCCCCTTGCCCGAGCTGGCCTTTATCGTTCTCGCCCCACGCCCATACGCGGCCCTCGTCGTCGACGGCGGCGGCATGGGCATATCCGCCGCCGGCCTGTACGACATGATCCAGCACGCCGCCCGATTGCCGCCCTACTTGCGATGCGAACATGGACCCGAGCTGTTTCCCGAACGACCAAACCGTGCCGTCCTCCTCGACCTGAATCGAATACTGGTACCCTGCCGTTATTTTCGGTTCCGCGTTGACCGGCTTGCTTTCCGCCGCATGAACGGACGGCGAGCCGGCAAGCAGCGCGGCGAACGCGATCAACCCCGCTTTGCGCTTCCACATCGTGCTTGCTCACTCCTCTTAGTCGTTTACTTATTAGACTGCCATCGATGCCAAAAAGTTCCACTATTTTGAAAAAATATAATCATTTATTGAAACCTTTTGTCGCATGCTTTGGCGGCACGATGAGCGAGAACCCGGGTTTATCGCAAAATAACCGGAATCGTCTATAACTTCGTATCGATTTCCAGCCCGTTTTTCGTAACCGTAAACACGACTTCGCCGTCGCGGTCCGTACGGTAAATGTCGCTGCCCGACCGTTCGAGCCGTTCGACGACGCCCGGGTTCGGGTGGCCGTAGCTGTTTTTCAACCCCACGGAGACGACGGCCGCCTTCGGACGCCAATACGCCAGCCATTCGTCGCTCGTCGACGTCTTGCTGCCGTGATGGGCCACCTTCAGAACGTCGATCGGCGCGTAACGCGGCGGCGGCGACCGGTCCGCTTCGGCGGGAGCGCCGCTCGGTCCCGTCCCCTGCGTCGCTCCGACGCTCCAGGAGGCAAGCAAGCTTTTTTCGTCCTCCGCCCGCATATCTCCCGTGAACAAAAAGCGCGTACTCCGCATTTGCATCAGCACGACGACCGATTCGTTGTTTTGCTCCTCGGCGACGCGCGCCGTCTTGTCCCCCCCGGCCGACAAGACGGTCAGCCTCGTATGGCGGTCGGCCTCGATCGTTTCGCCGGGCGGCACGCTGACGATCGCCGTTCCCCGCTTCATCGCCGTTTCGAACAGCTTGCGCGACGAATCGCTGCCTTTCCACGTTCCGTTCATGACGATCGCGCGTACCGGAATTTGCTCGACGACCGCTTGCAGCCCGCCGATATGATCATGGTCTTGATGGCTGACGACGAGCAGGTCCAGCCGATGGACGCCCCGCTGCTTGAGCAGCGGAACGAGCAGCTTTTTTCCGACCTCGTACGGATCGCTCCGTTCTTTCCATTCCTCCCCCGGCTTCCGGAACGTCATCGTCCCTCCCCCGTCGACGAGCACATGGCGGCTTTGCGGCGTCCGGATCAATATGGAATCCCCTTGCCCGACATCGATGACGCTCACTTTTCCGTTCCGGTCGAACATATCCGGGGCGTAGCCGAACCAGAGCAGCGCCATAAGCGCGGCTGCGGACACGTACGCGACGGCCGGCTTCCCTTCTTCCTTCCGGCGGATCGTTCCGGCGTAAACCGCTCCGAGCAGCGCGTAGTAGACGGCAATCCACCATAAGGCGGGCTTCGGCCAGACGAGGCGCAGCGGGTCGTGCGCAGCGGCCGTGTCGACCAGCCAAAACGTCGCCGCGTTCAGCTTCGCGACGATCCAGCCGATCAGCGCGCCGGCATGCGTCGAAGCCAAGCCCGCCATCAATGCGAACGTGGCGAGCGGCAGCACGACGGAGCTGATAAACGGAACCAGGATCAAGTTCGCGAACGCGGACAGCAGCGAAATGCCGTTAAAGTAATATACCGTAATCGGAAACGAGGCGAGCTGGGCGACGACCGTAACGGACAGCAGCGAATTGACGTGCCGGGAGCGAATCGGCAGCAAACGCGAAAAGCGCGGCACCCCGACGATCAAAAAGGCGGTGACGAGAAACGAAAGCTGGAAGCTGACGTCGTACAAATAGTACGGCTCCCACAGCAGCATCAGCACGGCGGCCAGCCCGATGATATTCGGCGCGTCTTTCCAGACGAGACGCCTTGCCGCGTACAGGCCGATCATCGCCATAATGCCGGCGCGCACGGCGGACGGCGAACCGCCGGTCAAGGCGACGTACATCGGCACGAGCAGCAGCGTGATCGTCAATTGGCGTTCGCGGGTCAGGCCGAACACGCGCAGCAGCCAGATGCAGCCGGCCACGAAAATGGCGACATGCAGCCCCGATATCGCCAAAATGTGCGTCAAGCCGAGCTGCGAAAACTGCTGGTACAGCTCCGGGTCCATATCGTCGGTAAGGCCGAGCACCAAGCTTTTCAAATAGCCGGAGTCCGGTCCGTCTCCCGCAAACAACCGATCGAACACGCTTCCGAGCCGATCGCGCAAATCGTCGTTCCAGCGCAGCAGGCGGACGGGATCCGGCAGCGATGCGAAGCGGTCCCGCGGCGCCGCCGCGGCCAACGCCGCTCCCGCCTCCGCGCCCGTTCGCATGCCGTCCAGCCCTTTGGCGGAAAACAGCCAATGAATATGTTTGCGGTACAAGTACAAGCCGTAATCGAACGCGCCGAAGTTTCGCGGAGGGTCGGGCCGCTTCAGCGCGCCGGCGATCTCGACGACGTCGCCGCGTCCCAGCGCGAGAGCCCGCTCCTTTTCCTCGGGCTTCAGCAGCCGGATCGAGACTTGCATTTTATCGGTCGTTTGCGCCGTTTCCCCGGCTTCCGCGAACCCGACCGAGCGCGCGCGGATCGTAAACGACACTCTATCGCCGTCCACCTCGACGCGGCTTACGATCGTTCCGATCACCGCCGCTTCCCGCTCGGCGTTTGCCGGCGCCTCCGCTGCGGCTTCCGGCGGCACGATCGTCGGCTTGTTGCGGGCGTCGCAGCTTTGGTAATACGCCGCTGCCGCCGCCGCGACGAGCAGCAGGCCGACCGCCTGGCGACCCGGAATCGCGAGCAGCGCCAGCATGACGGCCAGCGCGACCGCAACGATCGCCGCTTTCCACGACAGCAGGCCGGGCGGAAGAGCGCCGCCGACGGCGGTCCCGACAACCCAGGCGACCGCATGGGCCGCGAGCGGCCGGTTCATGACATGGTTAATCAAAACAAAAAGCACCCCTTCGTCTGAAGAGGTGCTTCCTCACTCGAAATAGATAGCGTCGTCATTCGATGCGAGCCGTACGGACGCCGCGCCCGCCGGTCAGTTCGTTACGTCGCTTGCGATGCCGGACGGCGGCGTGTAGTCCGCCAGCTGGCGGAACCGGATGCCGCGCGTCACCATCATTTCGGTTACTTTGTCTTTATCCTTCGGGTACGGCCGGTGAAAGACGATTTCCGTCACGCCGCTGTTCGCCAGCATGTTGGCGCACGTCCAGCACGGCTGATCGGTTACGTAGACGGTCGATCCTTCCCGGTCGCTGCGGTCGGTGAACAGCAGCAAATTTTGCTCGGCGTGAATCGTGCGGATGCATCGCTGCTTTTTGACCATTTCCTCGCGGCCGTCGACGAGCTTCACCTCGTACTCCTCCACAAGCATGCAGCCGGCTTCGGAGCAGTCGGGCACGCCCATCGGCGCGCCGTTGTAGGCCGAGCCGAGCAGCTTCTTGCCCTGCACGAGCACGGCTCCGACGCGGCGGCGCGGGCATTGCGATCGCGTCGACGCCATATAGGCGATATCCATGAAGTAGGTGTCCCAATCTTTCCGTCTGCTCATGCCGCGCCTTCCTTTATTGCTGGCTGGCGCGAATCGCTTGATCGAGATCGTGCAAAATGTCGTCGATCCCTTCCGTGCCGACGGACAGACGAATCATGCCCGGCGTAACGCCGGTCGACAGCAGCTCCTCGCCTTCGAGCTGGCTGTGCGTCGTGCTGGCCGGATGAATGATCAGCGACTTCGAATCGCCGACGTTGGCCAGATGCGAGAACAGCTTCACGCTGTTGATCACTTTTTGTCCCGCTTCGACGCCGCCTTTGATGCCGAACGTCAAAATGGCGCCTTGGCCTTTCGGCAAATATTTTTGCGCCAGCTTGTACGACGGATGGCTCTCGAGGCCCGTGTAGCTGACCCATTCGACGCCCGGATGCGACTCCAAAAACTTGGCGACGGCGAGCGCGTTGGAGCTGTGCCGTTCCATCCGCAGGTGGAGCGTCTCCAATCCTTGCAGCAGCAGGAACGAGTTGAACGGGGAAATCGTCGCCCCGATGTCGCGGGCCAATTGGACGCGGGCTTTAATGATATAGGCGATCGGTCCGACCGCATCGGCGTAAACGACGCCGTGATAGCTCGGGTCCGGCTCGGTGAGGCCCGGGAATTTGCCGCTCGCCTTCCAATCGAACTTGCCTCCGTCGACGATGACGCCGCCGATCGACGTGCCGTGCCCGCCGATGAATTTCGTCGCCGAATGAACAACGATATCCGCACCGTGCTCGATCGGGCGAAGCAGGTAAGGGCTCGGGAACGTGTTGTCGACGATAAGCGGGATGCCGTTGTCGTGCGCCACTTTGGCGACCGCCTCGATATCGAGCACGTCGCCCTTCGGGTTGCCGATCGTTTCGGCGTACAGCGCTTTCGTGTTCGGCGTAATCGCCTTGCGGAAGTTTTCCGGGTCGGACGAATCGACGAATTTGACGTTGATGCCGAGCTTCGGCAGCGTGATTGCGAACAAATTGTACGTGCCGCCGTACAGCGTGCTGGACGCCACGATTTCGTCACCGGCGCCGGCGATGTTGATGATCGAATACGTGATGGCGGCTTGTCCGGACGAAGTCGCCAATGCGCCGACTCCGCCTTCGAGGGCGGCGATCCGTTTCTCGAATACGTCGGACGTCGGGTTCATCAGACGCGTATAAATGTTGCCGAATTGCTTCAGCGCGAACAAATCGGCCGCATGCTCCGTATCGCGGAAACCGTAAGAGGTCGTCTGGTAAATCGGGACGGCCCGCGACAGGGTCGTCGGGTCGATTTCCTGGCCGGCGTGAACCGCCAGCGTTTCAAGGGAAAGTTTGCGTTGCTCGCTCATAGGATAACGGTTTCCTCCTTCAAAAATGACCGATGATGGATAACGACAATATTGTCTCATATTTTCCAGCAGATGAAAAGACAACCTGTGCCGGAACGTCTCTTTATTGCGGCTCGACTTTAATAAACGGCTTGAGCGACTCGAACGTTTTGTCCCCGATGCCCTTCACCTTTTTCAAATCGTCGATCGAGCGGAACGGCCCTTCCCGCTCGCGGTATTCGGCGATCGCCTTCGCTTTGGACGGGCCGATTCCCGGCAGCTTGTCCAGCTCGGCCGCAGTCGCCCGGTTCAGGTCGGTCGCGTTCGCTCCGGAGCCGGACTGCGCCTGCGCCGCGGCCGCATCGGCGGGGCTGCCCGGCGGCACGGATGAGCCGCTCGGCTGCGCATTCGCCGTCTTGTCCGGCGCGGGCGGGGCGGCTTCTCCGGGCGCGCGACCCGCGAACAGCTCCGCAAGGTCGCCGTTGCGGACGATCCGCGGCCCTTCCGCGATCGTGTCGCTCCCGCGGAGCAGCGCGCTCGTCGTCCAAAGCAGCGCCGCGACGCTCCCCCAGATCGCCGCCGCGACGAGCCAGCTGCGTCTTCGATTCGTTGACATGGCTTTTCCTCCTTCACCGCGATTATTTACAGCGCGCCGAAAGCGGCATAAACGTTTCCCGCCGTTCATATACATAAATGAAATTGCGGGCCGGACGCTTTCGGGCGACGACCGTCGTTCGATTTTCGAATGGGGACCGTTCGGTTTATACCGTCTACTTCTCCGGGAGGGATACGCGGCATGAAGATTGGCTTTATCGGAACGGGCAGCATGGGTACGGTGCTGATCGAATCGTTCATACGTTCCGGGGCGGTGCAGCCGTCCTCGATTATGGCAAGCAACCGGTCCCGGGAAAAGGCGGACCTTCTTGCCGCGAAATATCCCGGACTGACGGTCGCCCCGACGAACCGGCAAGTCGCCGCGGCTTGCAATACCGTCTTCGTGTGCGTCAGACCGCTCGTCTTCAAAACCGTCATCGACGAAATCAAAGAGGCCGTATCGCCGGATACGCTCGTCATTTCGATTACGAGTCCCGTGCTGCTGAAACATTTGGAGTCGGCGCTTCCCTGCAAAGTCGCCAAAGTGATTCCGAGCATTACGAACGGCGTGCTCAGCGGCGCGACGCTGTGCATTTTCGGCGAGCGGCTGGACGAACGCGAACGCGACTCGCTGGAATGGCTGCTCGGAATGATCGGCAAACCGGTTCGCGTCTCCGAGCGGCATACGCGCGTCACATCCGACATATCCAGCTGCGGCCCCGCCTTTCTCGCCTATTTCGTGCAAAAACTCGTCGACGCCGCGGTATACGTGGCCGGCGTCCCGCACGCCGAAGCGACCCGGCTCGCCTCCGAGATGGTGCTCGGCACCGGGAAGCTGCTGACCGAAGGAGGCTTTACGCCGGAGACGCTGCAGCAGCGCGTCGCCGTGCCCGGCGGCATTATCGAAGCCGGGCTCGAGCTGATGGACCGGGAGCTCGACTCGACGTTCGTCCGGCTGCTCCAGGCGACGCACGCCAAGTACGAAGAAGACGTGGAAAAAGTGGAGCAGCAATTTTTCGACACCGCACCAGAATAAACGGCCGGCCCTGCGCCCTCGGAACTGCTTGTTCCTAGGCGAGGCCGGCCGCTTTTGTGTGCCGCTGTCCGTTCTTCTTTTATCCGACGACGATGTTGACAAGCTTGCCTTTGACGGCGATCACTTTGCGCACCGTCTTGCCGTTCGTCGCTTCCTTCACTTTATCGAGTCCGAGGGCGATTTCCTGCATCGCCGCTTCGTCGGTGTCGCTCGCGATTTTGACCCGATCGGCGATTTTGCCGTTCACCTGCACGACGATTTCGACTTCGTCGTCGACCGTCAGCGCTTCGTCGTACGTCGGCCACGGAGCGTACGTGATCGTCTCGGTGTGGCCGAGCTTTTCCCACAGCTCCTCGGCGATGTGCGGAGCGATCGGCGCCAGCATCTGCACGAAATGGTTCATCGCCTCGCGAGGCAGCGACTCCGCTTTGTACGCTTCGTTGACGAAAATCATCAGCTGGCTGATCGCCGTATTGAAGCGCAGCGCCTCGTAGTCCTCGGTCACCTTTTTGATCGTCCGGTGCCACGTCCGTTTGAACGATTCGCTGCCTTCGCCGCCGATCTTGCCGTTCAGCGAGCCGTCCTCGCCGACGAACAAGCGCCAAATCCGGTTCAGGAAGCGGAACGAGCCTTCCACGCCGTTCGTATTCCAAGGCTTCGTCGCTTCGAGCGGCCCCATAAACATTTCATACAGTCGCAGCGTATCCGCGCCGTATTCGTTTACGATGTCGTCCGGGTTGACGACGTTGCCGCGCGATTTGCTCATTTTCTCCATGTTTTCGCCGAGAATCATCCCTTGGTTGACGAGCTTGTAAAACGGCTCCTTCGTGGCGACGACGCCGAGATCGTACAGCACCTTGTGCCAGAAGCGCGCATACAGCAGATGGAGTACGGCGTGCTCGGCTCCGCCGATGTACAGGTCGACCGGCAGCCATTCCTTCTGCAGCTCCGGCGAGCAGAGCGCCTTGTCGTTATGCGGGTCGATGAACCGCAAGTAGTACCAGCAGCTGCCGGCCCATTGCGGCATCGTATTGGTCTCCCGCTTCGCCGGCTTGCCCGTTTCGGGGTCGACCGTGTTGACCCAATCGGTCACGTTCGCCAGCGGCGATTCGCCGGTTCCGGACGGTCGAATTTCGTCGACCTCCGGCAGCAGCAGCGGCAGCTGGTCTTCCGGCACCGGCTTCATCGTGCCGTCCTCGAGATGGAGAATCGGAATCGGCTCGCCCCAGTAACGCTGGCGGCTGAACAGCCAGTCGCGCAGACGGTACGTCGTCTTGCCTTGTCCTTTGCCGTTCGCCTCGAGCCATTCGATCATGGCGGCGATCGCCCGTTCGTTGTTCAGCCCGTCGATAAATCCGGAATTGACGTGCGCTCCGTCGCCGGCATACGCTTCCTTGGCGAGATCGCCGCCCTGCACGACTTCGACGATCGGCAAGTCGTACTGCTTCGCGAACTCCCAGTCGCGCTGGTCGTGGCCCGGCACTGCCATAATGGCGCCCGTCCCGTAGCCGCCGAGCACGTAATCGGCGATCCAGACCGGCACTTTCGCGCCGTTCACCGGATTGATCGCGTACGCGCCGGTGAAGACGCCGGTTTTTTCTTTGGCGAGATCGGTGCGCTCGAGATCGCTTTTCATCGCCGCTTTGTCCTGATACGCTTTGACGGCGGCCGCTTGCTCCGGCGTCGCGATGGCGGCGACAAGCTCGTGCTCGGGCGCGAGCACGCAGTAGGTCGCTCCGAACAGCGTGTCGGGGCGGGTCGTGAAGACGGTCAGGCTGCGGCCGGCATGTCCGTCGATGTCGAAGACGACTTCCGCGCCGGTCGATTTGCCGATCCAGTTGCGCTGCATGTCTTTAATGCTTTCCGACCAGTCCAGCTCCTCGAGATCTTCGAGCAAACGTTCCGCGTACTCGGTAATTTTCAGCACCCATTGGCGCATCGGCTTGCGGATGACCGGATGGTTGCCGCGTTCGCTGAGGCCGTTGATCACTTCCTCGTTGGCGAGCACGGTGCCGAGCGCCGGACACCAGTTGACCGGCACTTCCGCCACGTAGGCGAGACCTTTTTTGTACAGCTGGATAAAAATCCACTGCGTCCATTTGTAATAAGCCGGATCGGTCGTGCTGATTTCGCGGTCCCAGTCGTACGAGAAGCCGAGCGACTTGATTTGGCGCCGGAAATTGTCGATGTTCGTGAACGTGATGTCCCGCGGATGCTTTCCGGTATCGAGCGCGTGCTGCTCGGCCGGAAGCCCGAACGCGTCCCAGCCCATCGGGTGAAGCACGTTGTAGCCTCTCATCCGCTTGTAGCGGGAGACGATGTCGGTCGCCGTATACCCTTCGGGATGGCCGACGTGCAGGCCCGCTCCGGACGGATACGGGAACATGTCGAGCGCGTAAAACTTCGGCTTGTTCGATTGCTCGAGCACCTTGAACGTTTTGTTCGTTTCCCAATATTGCTGCCATTTCGGCTCGATCGCCTGCGGGTTATAGCCCTGCGCTTCTTTCGGCGAGCCCGTTTGCTGCGTCATATGCGTTTCCTCCCTTAGATACCCCAAAAAGTGAAGCAAAGCTTTGCAGTGCGGTCCCGGCATGCCCTCTGCCGATAACGGAACGCGGTTCCGCTATAGCACCGGCAAGCCGATGGTCCCGCTCCAATAGCGTACTTTCATTCCGCTATTCTACCCGGTCCCGTCGAGCGCCGCGACGGCTGCCCGAACAAACCAAAAACCTCCCATCGCTAGCGCAAACGCTAGGGACGAGAGGTTTGTTTCCCGTGGTACCACCCTAGTTGGCGCGTGACCGTACTTCGATCGGCGCCCACTTTACCCCTTAACGCGGGGACAACGATCCGGTTTGCCGAATAGGCGCATCAAGGCGCTTTCCGGGTCATGCCGTCGGCTCGAAGGCGAGTTCGCTCTTCCCGTTTACCGGCTTTCACCATGCGCCGGCTCTCTGCGAAACGTGAATTCGCTACTGTTCCTTGTCAAAGCTTGTATTCGATATAGAACTTTTTAGATATTATAAAGGGTTCCGAGCGGTAAAGTCAAGCAACCTTCCTCCCCCGTGACCGCCATACCGCGCATCCGTCATCCCCTTGCGCAGCCCGGCTTCCACGACGCCCGCCTCAAGTCGGGCCATAAGGAGGCCGAAGCCCTCAATCGACTTTCGCGCCGTAAGAGCGCAAAAAAACGACGGCCTGAGCGGCGTCCATCCGTACGCCCTTCACGTCGAACGATTTAAAATCGACGCCGTCCATAATCGCGCCGCGCAAATCCGCCCCCTGCAGCTTCGTTTTGGCCATGACGGCTCTCGTCAAATCGCAGTCGCGCAAGTCCGCTTTCGCCAAATCGGCCTCGTACAGATCGGCCTCGACAAAACGGATGCTGCGCAGATGCTGCTTGGCCAGCCTCGTTTGCCGCAGATTCGTATAGGACCAATCGCCGTTCGTCAGCGTAATGCCGTCCATATTCGCATTGGAAAAGTCGGAGCCCGTCATTTTGCAATCGGTAAATGTGGCGACGAAAAGGTTCGCGTTCACGAAACTGCAGTTTTCGAAAGCCGAGCCGGCATGTACGGACGCGTTCAGCATCGCGCCTTGAAAATCGCAATGCACGAACCGGCAGCGGTTCGTTTGAATTTCTTCCAACGAAGCGTGGGCGAACGAGCACCGTTCGAACGTGCAGCTCACGAACTCGCTCTCCTTCAAGTCCCGTCCGCTGAAAACAACCGCTTCATAGCGCCGATCGATATGCTGCTCCATCATGCAACCTCCGGATCCGTCATTTCATGATCAGTCCGAGCAAATTGACGAACGAAAAAGCGTGCCGCGAAGAAATGATGCAGCCGCGCAAATCTTCGATTTCCACGGTCAATCCGTCGAATTCTCAATCGCTCAAATCGATTCCTTCCAGCTTGCAGCCCGATAAATTGGCTTGATCGATCCGACATTCCGCAAACCGTATCTCCTGAAAGGCGGATTGAAAAAAGTCGGCGCCGATCAAGGAATCGCCTTCAAAAGAAACCCGCTTGAAGGCGGCGAAGCGGAATGCGGCGTAATCGCCGACGCAGCCGAAAAAAGCACGTGCCGAAAGCGGCTCCTCGTGAAATCCGTCGCGATACATTTGCAATTGCGGAGCTCCGCGCAATGGAAAAACGAATAGGTGAAGCCGACGTTGGAAAAATCGCACTTGTCGAACGCGACGTCCGTCGCCTCGACGCCGTTGAGCGTCGATTCCGTAACGGTGACGTTCGCAAACGCGACTTTGTCGAACGAAACCTTCGAGGCTTCGCGACCGTCGATGACGGTATCGACGACGGCTCCGAGACGATATTCGTCCTTCGAACGAAGCGAGCTTACTTCATCGGTGATGAGAGTCAGGCCGTCGGGAATATTCGGAGCGTCGATGTTGAAGGTCATCGTTTCGTTCCCTCCTAACGATTGGCGAAAAGCGGATGAGCATTTGGAAAATCCAGGAATTCGACGTCGTTTGAAACGATCATACCAAACATACGTTCGTTTGTCTAGAGTCCGTATCAACTTTGTCTCCGGCTCGACCGGATGCAAAAAAGAGCCCCTCCCCGGAAGGAGAAGAAGCTCCATGACAGCAAAAACGTGCGGGCCGAACTCTCTCGACAACCAATAGCATCCGCGCTTCGCAGCATGCCTTCGGCCGGTAAAGGCAAAGCCGCTTACCACGGCACGCCGTCGCCTCCGCCTGTCCCGCCGGCAAAAGTGCCGTCCGGCGCCGGCGCCGGCTTCTCGATCAGCTTCCGCGCCACGTCCTCGAACGATTCCGGGTGCAGCAGCTCGACCGGCGAAAATCCTTTCTCGAATTGAAACGAATCGCCTTCGATCAGCAGCACGTACCGGCCGTGAAGCTGCGCCACGTGAACCGACTGCCCGTAATCGGCGAGCAGCGCCCGAACGGTTACCCCGTCCAGCTTGAACTTGAGCTCGATTTCCGGCTGGCGCTCGACGATGCGCATCGCCGCCTCGGAGACCTGCTCGTGGCTCCACTTCTGCTGCAGCTCCCGCTGCTCGCTGGCCGCCCACAGCTCGATCTCCTCCGCCTCGCGCTGCCTGCCTTCGTGCTCGGCCGGCTGGTCGTGCCATTTTTGCTCCATATACTCGTGCACCATGCCTAGCACCTGCTCGTTCACGATTTGCGGCACCGAAGGCTCGTACGAAACGAACTTGAGAAAATCTTCGAAATAGCGCGCGTGCGACGATTGGTGCAGCTTCAGCTCCCACTCCTCGAGCATCCCTTCCTCGGGAATGTGCGGGTACTGGATCGCTTTGATGTTTTTGGCGCTGATGGCCATATCGACGTGCCGGACCAAGCTTTTTTCGTCGGCGATCGTGGCGATCTTCGGCTCGAAGTCGCACTTCATGACGAACAGGATCGGATCGTCGAACCATTTGCTCAGTTTCGCCGACACGACGATCAGCGCGCCACCGCGAACGGCGCTCGTGTCCATGTACGCCCGCACCAGCTCGTCGCTCGCATACAGAAACTGCTGGCTGTCCTCCGCGAAGCGGATTCGCTGAAACAGCGCATAATTCGGATTGCCCGCCAGCTCGAAGCCCGGCTCCACGATAAACCGGCCGATCTTGGTCGGGACCTGCTCCGAGAACGGATTTCGTTCCGCTTTCCGTTTGACGATGCGGGCGAATTCCCCGTCCAAAAACTTTTTCAGTTCGCTCGTCTCGTACGCTTCGCGGTCGAGCGTTTGGTAATGCTTGTACGATTTGGACGATTGATCCTCGGTTTGAATGACGAAAAACGATAAATATTGAACGTAAAAATCCACGGGTAGAACGCTCCTTCTTCGCTGCCTTCGCTTCCGAGCCCAAAAGCTACGAAGTCTACTTTACCAAAAATGGTCTCCCGTTGGAATACCCGCGGACGATAACGGTCAGCCGCCGTACTTCCGCAGCGCGATGACCGCGTTGTGGCCGCCGAAGCCGAACGAGCTCGACAGGCCCACGTCGACGCGGGCGCTTCGCGCCTCGTTCGGCACGTAATCGAGGTCGCACTCCGGGTCCGGATGATGCAAATTGATCGTCGGCGGCACGATGCCGTCCTGAATCGTTTTGACGAGCGCGACCGCTTCGACGCCTCCGGCCGCGCCGAGCAGGTGGCCGATTGCCGATTTGTTCGCGCTGATCGGGATTTCGTACGCCTTCGGACCGAACAGCCGCTTGATCGCCTTCGTTTCCGAAACGTCGCCGATCTCCGTCCCGGTCGCGTGCGCGTTGATCGCGTCGACGTCATCCGGCGACAGGCCCGCATCCGCGAGCGCCTCCCGCATCGCGCGGTACGCCCCGTCCCCTTCCGGATCGCTCGCGACCATATGATACGCGTCCGCGCTGACGCCGTAGCCGACGATTTCCGCATGGATGCGGGCGCCGCGCCGCACGGCGTGCTCCAGCGACTCCAGCACGACGATCCCGGCGCCTTCGGCCGCCACGAAGCCGTCGCGCTCCTTGTCGAACGGGCGGCTCGCCTTCTCCGGCTCCCCGCTCCACGTCGACATCGCGCCGGCATTGATAAAGCCGGCGAGCGACAAATCGACGATCGTCGCTTCCGCGCCGCCGGCCACGACCGCGTCCGCGCCGCCGCGCTGAATGAGCTTGAACGCTTCGCCGATCGCGTTGTTGCTGGCCGCGCAGGCGGTGACGGGGGCGAGCACCGGCCCCTTGAAGCCGTTCAAAATGCTCACCTGCGCCGCCGCCATATTCGCGATCATCATCGGAACGAGCGTCGGACTGACCCGGCCCGGACCGCGCTCCAGCAGCGTCCGGTAGTTGTCCAGCATCGTCTGGATGCCGCCGACCCCGGAGCCGATATAGACGCCGATCCGTTCCGGATCGACCGAAGCCGCGCCGAGCGCCGCGTCGTCGAGCGCCTGCTTTGCCGCCGCGACCGCGAATTGGCAAAACCGGTCCATCCGCCGCGCTTCCTTGCGGCCGATCGCCGCCTCCGGATCGAAATGTTTCACGATCCCGGCTATTTTCGTTTTATAAGCGGAAACGTCGAAGGCGTCGATCGCCGAAATGCCCGACCGGCCGGCGGTCAAAGCGTCCCAAAACGCTTCGACATTTTGCCCGATCGGCGTAATGACGCCCATTCCCGTAATGACGACCCGTTTCACGTTGATCATCCTTCCTTTGTCAATGTCGATAGCATTAGCATGTCACAAGATTTATCCTATTACAAGTTATAGGTTATCCTGGTATAATTACTGATAGGAAAGCAAACGGAAACGCCGCGACCGCGAGCGACATGCGAGGAGGAACGATATGAACGACGATCAACGATTGAAGGCGCTGTCCGCCTTTTTGATCGCGCACCGCGCGAAGCTCGGGCCGCAATCGGTCGGACTGCCGGCGGGCGGACGGCGGAGAACGCCGGGATTGCGCCGGGAGGAAGTCGCCCAGATCGCGGGCGTCAGCACGACCTGGTACACCTGGCTCGAGCAGGGGCGCGACATCCGGATGTCGGCCCAAGTGCTGGAGCGGATCGCCTACGCGCTTCAGCTGAACGAGGACGAGCGGGACTATATGTTTTCGCTCGCCATGGAGCAATCGGCGCCCGCGCCGGCCGAAGCGCCTCCGGCGGAAATGTCGCCGGCGCTCGACTTGATCGTCGGCGAGCTGCGCGGATGCCCGACGATCGTGTCGGACCGCAAATGCTTCATCGTCGGCTGGAACAAGGCGGCCGCATCCGTTTTTATGGATTTCGCCCAGGTGCCTCCCCAGGAGCGCAACTTGATCTGGCTGCTGTTTACGAGGAAGGAGCTGCGGGCGCTGGCCGTCAACTGGGAGCAGTTCGTGCGCGGGTTTTTGGCGATATTCCGGTATTATTACGGCAAATACGTGGGGGACGCCTGGTACGGCGACTTCGTCGAGCGGCTCAGCCGGGAGAACGGCGATTTCCGCAAGCTGTGGGACATTAACGACGTCAGCTCGGCGCCCGAGGTGCTCATCGAGTTCCGCCACGCCAAGGCGGGCAAAATGCTGTTCGACCTTACGTCGATGCAGGTTCAAGGACAATCCGACCTGCGCCTGAGCGTCTATACCCCTTCGGCCGGCTCCGGCACGGAAGCGAAGCTGAAGCGTTTGATGGACCGTCTGGGCGAATAAACGGCCGGGCGCGATTCGGAGGCGAACGAGCCGCCGATTCGCTATTTGCGAGACAGAAAACAGTCAGGGAGAACTACCCTGACTGTCCGTTTTGAAGCCGCATGCAGCGATTCTTTCCGACTGCAAAGACGTTCCGGAGCATAGCGAACCGTAATTCTGTAATAACGAACGTCAAATCGTTATTTCGATCAAAAAATAGCGGAAACGGAGCAATAAGAAATCCATTTTACTAATAGCGAACTTGGACTCCGCATTAATAAAATCAAATTCATTCTTTTCGAAATACGGATGGAAACCGGCAAAACAGCGTATTCATGTTCACTATGACTATACTTGGGTTCGTTCTTTTGCCGAAAGCTCCCGCGACCGCCGCCATCGACTTCTCCGATATAGGGCTAGCGAACCGTGCAATCGTTATCGAAGCCGGATTTCCAGGTTCGATATTGTGTAAACGAAAGAAAAAAGGCGCCCGGAATCGGACCATGGACCCGCGGCTTACGGGCACCGTCTCCGGCCAGGAAACGCCAAAAAACCCGACAAAGCGCGATCGCGCGCGCCCCGTCGGTTTTAGTTTCAAAAGTCAACGGCCGCTCTCCGTTTGGGCGACGACTCTTTTCAGCGCCTGAATGTAGCCGGCGTGCAGCCCCTCGTGGCCGACGCCGAACGCGAGCACGTCGGCCAGCCGGTCGAGCTCCTTGAACGGTACCTTCAGCTTCTCGTCCAGCCGGCCTTCGATCCGTTTGCGGATCCGTTCCGGCTGCTCCTCCAGCAGCGTGCGCAGCTCCGCGAGCCCCGGCGCCGGCGTCTGCCAATCCGCGGGCTTCGTGCCGCCAACGAACAAGCTCATCAGCTCCTCCGGCAAGTCCATCGGTTCCCCGATCAGCCGAAACGCGAACCGCTCCTGTACGGTTACGATATGTCCCAAATTCCAGCGGATATTGTTGTTGAACCCTTCGGGCACGACGTCCGCCTGCGATTCCGTCACATCTGCGGCGATTTGCAGCGTGCGGCTGCGGCTCATGTCGAGCAGCCGGAAAATCATCGCTTCCATCGATAACACCCCTTCGCTTGAAAACTTATTTCGGCAGCATGGCCCGAAGCTTGCCGGCCGCTTCGATCGACGCCTGGAAATCCGGGTACGCGCTCAGCATCCAGTTGCGGTGCAGCGCCGCCGTTTCGTCCCGCTCCGGTTCGCCGTAAGGCCAAACTTCGCCGATCCCTTCGACGTACTGCTTGATCAGCAGAAGGAAGGCGTTGCTCCATTCCCGGGTGTTGCGAATCGTCGGGACGAACGGATAATAGTGGTCGTAGGATGCGCGAATGAGCGTATGCACGACTTCCTGCCAGACGGCCGGTATTTCCGCGTTCGCCAGCTTTTCGGCCAAATCGGCCGGCAGCTCCGGCTCGTCGGTCGAAGCGTGCCGTTCGTACTCTTCCGCGGTAACGACGCCCTGCTCTTTGGCGATCCACAGCTTCATCCGGTCGAGCGCCGGCTTGTAGGCGGCGGGGACCGATATCGTCAGCTCCGGCTGCGGATCGTCCAGGTTGACGACGTACGGCTCGCCCATTTTATGGATTTTGATGTTGCCCCGGACTCCGAGCCAGCGCAAAGACAGAAGCGCCTGCGTAATCACTTTTCCGTTCGCGTCCTCGTTGCGGCAAACGCGGCGCAGCAGCTTCTCGCTGCGCGGGTCCGGCACCATGCAGAGCAGCCTGACGGCGTTCAGGGCGGAATCCGTATCTTCGTTCAGCCATCCTTGCACCCGGCTGAACAACGAGTCGAGCGATTCGCCCGTCAGCACGTCCAGCTCCATCGTCCGACCGGCGAATTCCTCCAGACTGAGCACCCCTTGCGCCTTCAGCAGCGCCTCGCCCTGCTTTTCCTCCAGAGCGCGGTAGCCCTGCTCCATTTCGTCCGCGAGCTGCGCGTAATTGTCCCGTTCCTGGCCGCTCAGACCGAACCGTTTCGACATCGCGCGGAACCATTCGGACAGCGCGAGCGGGCTGCGCTGGAACATCATCATGGCGAACGTCACCAGGTTTTTGTCGAACGGAAGCCCTTCCTGCCGGGCGTACCGGGCGAGCGCGGTTTGCGCGTCCTCCTCCCGGCGCATCAAAGTGAACGACATGATAAGCCCGTTCCATGCGTCGGCGTTCGTCGCGTCCTGAACGATGGCTCGGTGAAACGAAAAGGCGGCGGCGCCGTATGATTCGTTGTCCAAATAAAACCGTCCCATGCTGCCGAAATCTGTGAAAGGATTCATCGTCACCCTACCTTATCTTCAAAATCGTAAGACAAGTATACCGTACAAACGAACGAAAAGCAGCCTCCCCGGCCGCTTTTTTTGCTCGCGCTTACATGCGCCCGCGGACGGCGGGCGCATCGTTTCAATTTTCGATCAGCTTCCACGTCGCGGCTAGCCGTTTCAGCTCGTCGTACGCCTTGTCGCCGTCGCCCGTCACGACGCCGGTCAGGCAGTACGCCCGCTTCAGATCCGGCCGCTCCGGGTCGTCGCGAAGCAGTACGAACCACAGCTCGGTCGTCACTGCGTCGGACATCGCGGCGGCCGGCGGCGTACGCTTCACTTCCATAAAGATCGCCTTGCCGACCGGGAGCTCGGCCGGCTCCTGCCTGACGATTTCCGCGTGATTGCCGACCGCCTCCTTGGCGCCGGCGGCGGCCGCCACGCCGAGCCGCTGAAACTGCGCCCGGACGTCCGCCCCTTCATAAATGCCGTCATACTCCGAAAACGGCAATCCGTTCGGCAGCACGACCGACTGATACGCCCACTCGGTCGGAAACGAAGAAATGCGCCAATAGCCGTCTTCCTCGCGGACGATGACGGGGAACGAAGCGATTTTGTCCCACCGTTCCGGCTCCCGAATATCCGTCGAGGAGCGGTAATCGAACTGCACCCGGAACGTTTTCGAGCCGTCGCCGTTCGACTCCGCCTTGCTTATGCGGTACCGTTCGAGCCAGGGGCTGGACGTTCCGGTCACCCATCCGTCCGCTTCCAGCGATTCGCGCTGCAGCTCCCGCTGCCGCTCGGACAGCATCGCGTACTGAAGCGCGCCGTTGCGCGTCTGAACCGCTTTCGCCCACGTATCGACCGCCGCTTCCGGCGTTTTCGCCGCCAGCGCGCTTTGCAGCAGACGAATTTGCCGCTGCAGCGACTCCGATTCCGGCGCGGTCACCCGCACCGCCCCGCGCTCGCCGTCCCATTCCACCTTCGCGCCGAGCGATTCCGCCATTTCCCGGACGGGCGCGATCACTTTCCCGTTTTCCAGGCGCGGCGCGGCTTCCGGCGATTCGAGCAGCCGACCGTTCACCCATACCCGGATGCCGTCCGCCGCGGATACGCCCGTTACGAACACCAATACGGCAACAACGGCTCCCATTGCCGCGATCCACGACTTTTTCACATGCGTTCACCCCTTTTCCATTCTCTGTAACATGTTGACGGATGAACCGGGCAAAAAGTTGACCGCTCGGCCGCATTTTTTATCGCTCGGAAAAGTCCGCGTCTCCAATAGACCTTCGCTGCGCCAATAAGATAAACGTCCATCGACGTATCTCGAGGATGAGCGAAAACAGTCGGCTTCCGAATGCGTAACGGACGCCACGGACCTTATTTCGCAAAAATCGGCCGTTTCCAACTCGTAACGGACACCACCTGCGCTTATTGGCTCCGAACCGCCGTCCAAAAGCGGTTTTTCGCCAAATAGCTGCGCCTGCGTCCGTTAGAAAAAAACAGGCCGAAAGGAGGCTCAATAGCCGCCGTCAGCAGGAAACCCGCTCCGGCTTTGGCGCTTAAGCGATGGACCGAATGTCTTTTCTTGGCAAACCGGAGGTTTTCCAGTTCGTTCGATTCCTGCGGCCCACGAGACCATCAAATAAGAACCCGAAAAGATACAAACAGAGCCGGACGGAGAACAGCTCCGCCGGCTCTAATGCGCAACCCGGTCAATCGGCCCCGTCCGGGCCCCGATGATCTTGCCCCGCCTGCCGGGCGGCTTTGATGAGATGAATGAAGTACGTTTTCTTTGCCAGCCCGTCTTCTCCGGTCACTTGAATGTATACCCTGTTGCTGCCGGCGGATACGGCCGCCGGGAGACTTGCGGCCCCGCTCGGAACGGTCTCGAACTCCCCGTCGTTCACCTTAACCCGGATCACCGCTCCGCCGTATCGGGCCGCCGGCGTGACCGTCACGCTCGGCACGCTGTTGCCGACATGGACGGTCAATTCCGCCGCATCCGCGTCAAAACGCGGCACCTTTTTGCCGTTGATCCGCAAATCGCTCAAATCGGCGGCGTCGGGCGGAGACTGCTTCGCAATCTTGACGGTACGCTGCTCGAGCGCCACGTTCCTCGCTCCGTCCGTCGATTTGATCTGCAGGGTAAACGTCCCTTCCCGATCGAAGCGAATCCCGTTTTCAAACGCGGTCCACGCCGCCCCGCCGTACACGGAATAAACGACGGAGGTAACGGCGCTCTGCCGGTCGGCGGCATAGACGCTTACCGTAACGCTTTGATTCGACCACGTATCATTCACGTACGGCGTGCCGTCGTATCGGGTCATCGTTACCGTCAGCTCGGGCGGCGTCGTGTCCTCCGGCACGACGGGCTCTACGGTCGCCAGGTTTTGCACCCACTCGGCCGGATAGCCGAACGCGTACCATTTTTCCAGCTTGACCTTGTCGCCCAGCTCGCCGAGCAGCGTGGAGCCGTCAGGCGTACCCGCCCGCCAGTTGTTGAATATATAGACGCCGTCATACCCCGCTTGATAAAACTCGTGCGCCCGCAGCATGAATTGCTGCTTGCTGGTCCGCTGTCCGCCTTTATTCAGGCGGATGCCCCTTTTCAGCAAATCTTCCTCCTGCCGCGTTAAATCGCTGCCGGAAAGCGTGGCGTTCATATTGCCGTAAAGCTTTACATTCGTTCCTTCCGTCAACGTTTTGAAATAGTCGATCCCGTCAAAAAACGTTTCATGGCCGAGCGTGCAAACCGTAAGCGTATCGATCAGCTGCTCCTGGATCCACGCTTCGATATCCAATCCGTTCTGAACATAAAGATCGTAAGGGATGCGCACCGAAATTTGTTGTCCGGCCAGCTGCTGGCGCACGTCCCGCATGAATCCGGTCATAACGTCGGCTTTGAAGGCGTTCCATCTTTGCTGGCCTTCCGGTGTCGTCTCCTGCCTCGGATGAACGCCGTATTGCTGCATATAGGCGTCGGTTAATACCGGTTCATAGCCCAACACATACGGATATCGGCAATAATCCAGTTCCACCCCTTTGAGGAGACGCCGCCCATTCGCATCGGACACGGCGGCCGCCTCTTTCAATACGTCGATTACAAATTGTCTGAATTCGGGGTAAGCGTAGCTCATCCGGTTATCCGGCGATCCGTCGGTTTTCGTCTGCCGATATCCTTTACCCGCAAACTCGTCATACCGGGGACCGTTCAGCCAAGGGTACGACGCAGGGCTGTAAAAAGCGTTCATACGCAGCGAAGCGTAAGCATCCATGCCGATTTCGTTTACCCGTTCGGCCACGATCTTCAAAGGATCTTTTCCCGCGTCGATGTAGCTTAACACGACGTCCCGCACCCGTTTGTCGCCGTCGCGCATCAGATTTTGCTCCTGCTCCGGCGTCAGATTGCGGTAAGGCCGTCCGGCGGTTTCGCTGTCGCGCAAAATCAGCATCGTTGTCCCCAACGTCCAATACAGCGAATTCGCATCCCGGCCTTCAAAGAAATCGACCGCGTTGTCCAGCAGCTTCTGTTCGGTATCGTATAATCCGGAAAAATAATCGCTGTAGCCGTCATTGTTATAAATCACCCGCCTGCCCGCTTCGCCCTCATCCCGCTTCGTATAGAGCGCAACCTCTTCCGCGCTCAAGCCCTTCAGCTTGACATAAGCGATTCTGGCCTGCTTGCCGGCGACAGGTGCGATTTCGACCGTGCCGCTGTCGAATTCGGACGCCAGAGCGAACGCTTCCGAGATTCCCTTGCCGCCGTACGGTTCGTCGTTCGTTACGCCATCGACGACGATTTGCCGCGATTGATCGCCGCCGGACACGGCAACGCCTTCCGTTCCCGTCACATAGCCGATATAGACGCCGAACCAACCGTTCAAGCGAACGGGGAGCCGAAGCGGACCGGCATCGCTTGCGCTTTCCAATAGCAAACCTCCAGTCTCGGTTCCGTCGTACGTGTAACGGGCCAGCCGCCAGCCGTCCTGCCACGGCGGCCTGCCGGCGGAATCCTCCGAGTAGTCCATATCCGTAAAAAGATGCACCCGGCCGGGAACGGCCTCGATTTGCTGTCCCGCTTCCAGCTTCGAAACCGATGCGTATACGTCCACCTTGTGCGCAATTTCGCTTTTTACTTGACTGCCGTCTTTCAGCTTCAACAGAAGCTCCATCCATCCGGTTTGACCGTTTGCGGCCAGCTGCAGCGGTACCGTCGGGCCCCGCACGGGCTGTTGAGCTTGCTGCACGACCTGACCGTCCCGGACAACCTGCGCCTCGATCGTAAGCCTGCCCGAATCAAACCACAGCGGGTCGGTATCGAATAATGAAACGATTGCCGATATTTCTGCCGTATCCGATTCAGGAAGTACGGATACACCCACGATCTGAGGCTGAAACTCGCTCCATTTCGGCAGCAGCTGTTTCATCAGCTTCACGCGGTCGATATATACCCGGGTTTCCCCTGTGGCTCCGGCGGCTTGATTGATGACGGTTATACCGTCCGGCTCCTGAACGGGCATGCCGGTGTCGGGCCAAAATCCCAGCTTTATTCCGTTCCGGGTGAGAATCAATCGAGCATGCTCGTCGTAAGCGAGCCCCCACTGGTCGTAATAGGTCGCGGACAGCAAGCCCGTTTCGATGCTGCGGTAACTGCCGTTTGCCTGGCTGACATAGATTTGGCTGCCGTTGTTAAATACAAGCTTATGCTTTTTGCCGCCGGCAACGACCTCGATCATAAAGCCCTGATCGGCCCCGGGCGCGGCCGGCTGCGCCAAAGCGGCGAATCTGGCATCGAATTCGAGCGACCATGGTCCGGAACCGATCGGGACCTGGCGCTTGATTTTCGTTTCCTTTGCCGCGTCCGAACCGGCATAGGTCAAGTAGCGGCCTTCCTCGGCCGGAAGCATTCCGTCTACAACCCCGTTCGAACGCGCATAATCGGTAAAATACGCTCCCGCAGCCGGCGGATCGACCGACCATTTTGCCGTATGCAGATTGGAGGCGTCGTCGTCGATCAGGATATTGGGATCCCCCGCCTCCGTCTTATACACCTTAACGGAATCCAGGTAAACTTCATTCGTACCGGAAACCCGGTCGAGAGGCACATTGGCGATTTGCAGGCGGTCCGTTATTCCCGCGGCGGGGACCGCAACCCGATCGAACGTCGCCACGACGGAGCCGTCCAGCTTCACATAAACCGTATCCTGTCCGTTGAAGCCGATTTCCCAACGATGGAACGCATCGTCGGTCGGCATCGGCACCTGCTTGCGGTTATTGGCGTCGGTCATCACCTTATCGGTATCGTTAAAAGCAACCTTGTACCGTTTCTCGGCCGCGTATATATCGAAATAAATGCCGCGATCCGCAAAATGCTGCGAAGGCTTGATCAGATCGACAAAGCGGGCGGAAAATTCAACGGCCCATGCCCCGGGACCGATCGAGAGAGGCTTTATGATTCGTGCATATTTCCCCTGGGCGCTGGCCCGCTCATCCCCGTAAAACAAATATTGTCCGGGCGGAACGGGCTTCGTGTCGATCCGATTCGGGTTCCCGAGCGAATGCGAAGAATCGACGATATAAAGACCGTCGATCGGCGCTATTCTTCCCGTCCAGCCCGCCGTCTGCAAGCTGGAACCGTCGTCGTCAAACAGCGTGTCGGTCGGGACATACGTTTGCGGTCTCGAATACATGCGGATGCTGTCCATATACACCTCGTTCGTTCCCGATTCCCAGTTCAGCGGAGCGTTCAGAATGACCAATTCATCCTCGCGTCCCGAAACGGGTATCGCAATATGGTCGAAGCTTGCCACCGTGCTGCCGTCCAGCTTCACCGCGACCGCAGCATCGCCGTCATACGAGATTTCCCATTCGTGGAACGCATCGTCGGCAGGCATCGCGATTTCCCTCTGTTCATAGGAGCCCGGCGCATTTTTCATCGCCAGCAGCTTGTTCGTATCGTTGAAAGTAAGCTTGTATTCTTTTCCGGCCGCAAAAATTTCAAAGCTGATTCCCCGATAAATCGCGTGCTGGCTCGGCTTCATCAAATCCACAAACTTGGCCGAAAACGAAAGGCTCCATGCGCCGGATCCGATCGGCATCTTCTTGGATATCGTCGTGTATTTCGACAAAGCGCTTGCCGTCCGATCCCCGTAAAATAAATACTGTCCGGGCGGGACCGGCTTTGTCTGAATTCGATGGGGGTTGCCCAAGGTGTGGGCGGAATCGACGATGTAGACGCCTTCCTCGGGCGGTGAGCTCCGGCTCCAACCTGCCGCCTGCAGGCTGGAGGCGTCGTCTTCAAGCCGGACGACGGGTTCGCCCGGCGAATCGGCGAAGACCGCGTTAACGGTCCCGGTCAGCGCGGGCATGGGGGAAAGTCCGAATCCGAACAACCCGACGAGAATCAAACCGAACCGTCTGCGCCATGAGGCTTTCAACATAGGACCACCTCCCGTTTTTCATGAATTTGTCTCATAGACAAGGCTTACCTCCCGAACGCGCGGAGTGCCGCCGCTGTTGATCGCGCCAAGCGCCAGGCGGTATTGCACCCAACGGCCCGAAAACCGGTCCGCAGGCCATCCGCTCTCGCCTTCAAACCAGTCGCCTTCCCCATCCGTCCCCTTCCAGGCTTGGGCCCGCAATTGCTCCTCGCTTGCCGCGGCCCGGAGCTGAGCCTTCACCCACGTTTTGTCCGGAACGTCCGCAGCCCATGAAATGCCGGTCAGCGAGCTTCCTTCCGGCAGCTCGATCGCCCGGGATTCGTAATATTCCTCAGGGCCCCGGTCCATCACATTGCCGATATCCGAATGCGTAATGCCGTGAGGACCGAACGTAGGCAATTTGGTGACCCGCTGCTCGGAAAATCCTTCCGGACCGTTCCACCATACGAAGGACAACCCCGGGTGATTGCCGAACGTTTTATGGTTGGCGACGGCCAAATCGATGTAACCGTCCTCGTTAAAATCCGCCGCCAGCGCTCCCGCCGCGGAATGCGAGAACAAGCGCGTGCGCTTTTCCGCCGAATAGACGCCGCCCGGCTCTCCCCAGTAAATATAAGAATCCAGGTCGCGCGTCCGCGTCTCGTGATAGCAGGCGACAAAAATATCGAGGATGCCGTCGCGATTAAAATCGGCGATGGCCAGATCGGCGGCGAAATGAGCCGGCAGCTGCGTTCTCCGGTCGTTCGAATACCCTTCCGGACCGCCCCAGTAGATGTACACGAACGTTCCGTACGGATCGCCGGCATCCGGTCCTTTAAAGCCTCCGATAACCAGCTCCGGCCAGCCGTCCCCGTTCAAATCGGCCGCGCGCGAGCAAATCCCCGACCCTTCGGGCAGCAGCGTTCGACGTTCCATATCAAATCCGTCCTCGCCGCCCCACAAAATAAGCAAATCCTGCGTCGGTCCGCAGTCCGGTATAACCAGATCCAACCAGCCGTCGCGATTCAAGTCGGCCAGCGTCATAAAGCGCGGCTGGGCATACGTCACCCCGTCTGCAACCAACTTGATCCGTACCGGCTCACCGACGAACCCCTGCTCCGAGCCGTAAAAAATAAGCAGCTCGTCGTTGTTGTGGCCGGCCGCGACCAGGTCGAGCCAGCCGTCCCGATTGAGATCCGCGCAGCAGCTGCTCATCGTATGCTTCGTCGGCAGTTCGACTTTATGGTCCGGTATGAAGCCGCTCGGACTGTTGTAATAAATATAGCAGCCGTTGTTAAGATGCATCGCGTTCTCGTTGCAGTTGGCGATCAAAACGTCGGGTAGCCCGTCATCGTCGAAATCGCAAATCCGCACTTCCGTGGCCGCCCAACCCGGCAGTTCGATCCTGCGATCCGCCGAGAAGCCGTCCGGACCGCCCAAGTACACATAAGCCGGCACATCCCCCAGTATCCGGTTGGACAAATGATTCAGGAAAATAAGCTGCGGACGGGGAGCCTCCATCGTTCGGGCGACAAATACGGCCACGGCATCATGCGTTTGCAGCCGGATGGGCTCCGACGCCAATCCTTCCGGCGTTCCCCTGAAAATGCACGATTCAAACGTATAGCTTCGTTCCGTCCTTCCCTGGCAGACGATGATCTCGTCGCAGCCGTCCCCGTCCAAATCTCCCGCTACGAGATCGTAAGCGCTCCTCGTCGAAAAACGGGTTCGGCTGTCGTTCGAGTAGCCGCCATCCGAGCCCCAATAAATCCAAGACCATTCTTTTCCATCCTCATCCTTCCGGCGGGATGCCAGCACAATATCCTCCTGCCCTCGCCCCCTCAAGTCAGCGACCGCTGCGCTCGTCGCTTCGCCGCTGTCGAGCGTTATTGCGTTCCCGACGCTCCTGTCGGCCAAAACCGGCACAAACAGCGACTGTCCCCCGCGGCAAAGGAAGATGTGCGGAATTCCGCTCAGCTTGACAACCTTTAACCGAGGGGCATCCGACACCCGATACACAAACAAATGGCCGGCGCTTGCGCCGCTCGCCGCCTTGTCGATATTGGCCGTAATCGTCTTTTTCCCCGTTATCGCCGGGTCCAGCCACAGACGCCGATCCGTCCGGATCCCGTCGGCGCCTCCCCAATAGATGACGATCTCGCTCTCGTTCGTCCGAATGATTAAATCGTCGCATCCGTCGCCGTCCAAATCGGCCGAGGCGACCGAATCGAGCGAATGATCCAATTCGATATCGGTATAACCGTTCGACCGAAACCCGCGCGCTTCCTGAACAAATATCCGCAGCTTCTCAAAGCTGACGAACGCCAGATCGTTCCGACCGTCGCCGTCGAAGTCCCCGATCGTTACGCTTTTGCACGACGGCGCCCAAAGCTTGAGCATCCTCTTCGTGCTGTATCCTTCGGGCGAGCCGTAATAGATTTGCGCGTACACAAAATTGGAGACCCCGTCGTATTGGTTGCCGACGACCAGATCCTCATAGCCGTCGTTGTTCAAATCGCCCACGGCCCCGGCGTACGCGCCGTCGGTAGGAACCTCGATCCGCTCGCCGACGCCTAACGGATCGACATACACATAGGCGGGTACCCGCGGTTCGTCGTCCTGCGAATTCACGATCGGCAAATCGATATAACCGTCCCCGTTAACGTCAAAATGATGAATCCGCTGCAAAATCCCTTTTCGCGAAACGTACAGATTTTGCCCCGCGTTGCCGAATGTCCCTTGAATAAACGCGTCAAATCCGACATCCTTATGTACGTGACGGCTCATGTCCACCTTCCTTTCGGGTTAATGAACGCTTCTAAACGGAGCCTTCTCGAAGGAGCATAACGCGGCGCAACAAATGAAAGCGTTGTCAATAAAAACGTTACACCCCGTCTTCGAAAAGAAAAAAGAAGACCGATAAACCTCCCATCATTTGATAATATGGTCATACCATTATACACCGTCTACATGCAATCATATAGGTTCACGGTTGATGTGTCAATATACGGAACGGACGATTTCGGCTTGTTTCCTGGCGAAATTGAATCGAAGAGACGAAGCCCCGATCCGGATCTCCGGAACGGGGCAAGCTTGGACCCTCCAATTTTGCAGCGCGCGAAACACCCGGCACAGCGGCTCCCGTCCGGAGTTCCGGCCAGATTGAACCTCAGCCCATTAGCAGCTCCTTGCGCTTACGCACATATTTGCACACCGTCTCCACATAGGTGGCGTGCGACCACGTTAACGGCGCGACCGACAGCGGCGTCCCTTCCAGCGGATGAAGCTGCTCCGGCAGGCTGCCTCCCGGCAGCGTCCAGCCGGCCACCCGCTCCAACGCGGCGCGCGGCTCGTCCAAATCTTCGGGGGTGCGGGCCGTCTCGATCCGGAATTCCGCAATCCACAGCGTGCAGATAATCCACGGATTGCCCGGAACGAGCCGCAGGTCGCCCGTCTGCTGAAAATAGTAGTCGTTCGTATAGCGGGCGATGCCGCCCACCTCCGTCTTCACCGCCAATTCGGCCGCGATGGCGTTCATCGTGCGCACGACCCGCTCGTCGGTCGCGGGCAGTACGCCGAAGGCGAACAAGCCGAACAAGCTGCTTTCCGGCGTCATGTCTTTTTCCCAGCCGGAATCCCGCTGCACGAGCCCCCGCGCGAACCGTCCCGACGGCTCGTCCCACAACCGCGACAATATGCCGCGTTTGATTCGTTCCGCGACGTGCCGGTACGTGTCGCTCCGCTCGTAGTCGCCGAACAGGTCGGCGAAGGAGGAAGCGGCCGTCAGCCCGGCGTACACGCTGCAAGCCGTATACGTCCAAATGCCGTACCGCTCCTCCCACAAATCGTAGCTCGGAAGAGGCAGCTCGAGCGAAGGCTCCACGTACTCGCACAAAAACGACGCGGCTTTGCGCACGAGCGTCGGATAGAGCGACTGCGGAAGCTCGATTTCCCCGTGCCGTTCGTAATCTTTCCACAGCGCGTGCAGCACGAGCGCCGTTTCGTCCTCCTGGATCGGCAGGCGGGGCGTTCCGTCCACGATGTACGGATGCCAGCTCGACCCGACCGTTCCGTCGGGATTGTATTTGTGATACAAGTACCCGCCGGGGGACAGGGCGCGATTGCAGAAATGGAAAAACGGCGCGACCGTGCCGTGGTACCCGGCCAGCGACATCGCGTCCGCGATCAGCGCCCCGTCGCGCGGCCACATGTAGCTGTAATGGTCGCGATTGTACTGCAAAATGTCGGTGTCGTTCGCCGCCAAAATCGCACCGCGCTCGTCGATTTGCGTCCGGACGATCAGCAGGCTGTGCTTGAACAGCCGTACGACGGACGCCGGCAGGTCGCCGAAATCGTCCCCTGCGCGCGACAGCCAATGGTTCCAGTAAATGACGATCCGGCTCAGCAGCTTCTCGGGCTGGCTTTCCTGCACGTAGAGGTCGAGCCGCTTCGCTTCTTCGAGATCGGAGCCTACCGCCATCCAGTAATAGACCGTACTTTCGCCGCCCGGCGGCAGGACGCAGCGCAAGCCGATCGCGCTGTCGACCGAGCCTTGCGCGATGGCGTTGCCCATCAGCTCGCCGTCCTCGGCGTCGCGCCACGTCCCTTCCGCGGCGTGGAACCGTTTGATGCCGGTCGAATATTGGTGGATGCCGCCGAGCTTGGAGCAGCCGTTGAACATGAAGTAGTAGTTCCGCTTGTAATGAAAGACGGTCCGGTTGTCCGGATAGTAGGCGGCCGTATCGCCGACCTCGTTGCCGTCGATCATCAAGTCCTGGTGAAAAAACAGCTTGACCTCCTTCGGCTCCCCGGTCCTATTGCGTATGAACACCCGCTTGATGTACAAGCATTCGCGCTGGTGGACTCCGTCGTTCATGTGCAGCTCCAGCCCGAGTCCGGGATGGCGGGCGGTCACGTTCGTCACGAGCGAATTTTCGATATAGCCGAGCTCGATCGTCCATTCCGGATCGTCCAGCCAGGCGAACGAGCCGTTCGCCCATACGCCGAACCGGCACGGCTGGCCGCCGGTATGGTTCACTTGGCCGACGTACGGATAATACAAGTCGCGAATAAAGCAGCTTTGGTCCAAATTGATTAAGCATTTGCCGTTTCCGATAACCAGATGCCTTGCCATACCCACAATCCCTTCCGAGTCGGTCAGGACGGCTGCGCCGCCAGCTCGCGATACAGCTCGCGGTACTGCCTTGACGAGGCGTCCCAACCGATATCTTTTTTCGCTCCGTTCGCGACGATGCGCCGCCACGTTTCCGGATCGCCGTAAAACGACAGCGCCCGCCTGATCGTGTACAGCATATCGTGGGCCGAAGCGGGGCCGAACGTAAAGCCGTCGCCTTCCCCGGTATATTCGTTGTACGGAACGACCGTATCGAGCAGTCCGCCGGTTTCGCGGACGATCGGCACGGTCCGGTAGCGCAGCGAGATCAGCTGGCTGAGGCCGCACGGCTCGAAGCGGGACGGCATGAGAAACAGGTCGGACCCGGCGTAAATGCGGCGCGCCAGCCCTTCGTCGAAACGAAGCGACGCCGCGATGCGTCCGGGGTAACGGGCGGCGGCGTCCCGCAGCATCGCTTCGATGTCCGGATCGCCCGAGCCCAGCACCGCCAGCTGCACGTTTTCCAGCATCAGGCCGGGGAGCGCCTCGCCGAGCAGGTCGAACCCTTTTTGCCGCACGAGCCGGGATACGATGCCGATCAGCGGAACGTCCCCGTCGGCCGGAAGGCCGAGCTCTAGCTGCAGCTCCGTTTTGTTTTGCCGCTTTTTGGCCAGCGAGCTGCGGTACGGCACTTTGACGTGGACGTCGTTCATCGGGTCGTAGCTGTCCGTATCGATGCCGTTGACGATGCCGCGCAAATCGCCGGCGCGCTGCCGCAGTACGCCGTCCAGCTTCTCGCCGAACGGCTCCGTCTGAATTTCCCGCGCGTACGTCGGGCTGACCGTCGTCAGCTTGTCCGCATAGCGAAGCCCGGCTTTCATGCAGCTGCCGGCTCCGTAAAATTCGAGCCCGTCCTCCGTAAACAGCTCGTCGCCGACGGAGAGCAAGTCCTGCAGCAGCTCGCGGGAAAAGACGCCCTGATACATCAAATTGTGGATCGTAAACACGGAACGGACGCCGCGCAGGCCCGGCAAATACGAGTAGCGGGTGCGCAGCAAAAACGGAACGAGCCCGGCCTGCCAATCGTGGCAGTGGACGACGTCCGGAAGACGCGCGGTCCGGCTCAGCGCCTCCATGAAGGCGAAGCAATAAAAGACGAACCGTTCCGCGTCGTCGCCGTAGCCGTACAGCCGACCGCGCTTGAAATAAAATTCGTTGTCGATGAGCAAGTAACGGACGCCGCCAACCGTCGTTTCCACGAGCCCGCAATATTGGCTCCGCCAGCCGAGCGAAACGTGAAACGCGTCCGCGGTGACCGCCCCGTCCAAATATTTTTCCGGGATTTCCCCGTACTTCGGCAGCACGACCGTCACGTCGACGCCCTGCTTCGCCAGCGATTTGGGCAGCGCGCCGATTACGTCGGCAAGCCCGCCGGTTTTGACGAGCGGAGCCGCTTCGGAGGCGGCAAACCAAACATTCATCGCTTCAGTCCCTCCCGATTCGCCGGTTCAGATCACGTTCCGTTTGACCGCCACGAACGGCGTGTCGACCGAGCCTTTCAGCCCTTTCGCCGGGCGCACCTCGACTTCTTTGTCCAAAATGCAATGCTCCAGCGAGCTGTTTGCGCCGATGACGCTGTTTTGCATGACGATGCAGTTGCTGATGACGGCGCCGGGACGCACCTTTACGCCGCGAAACAAAATACAGCCGTATACGGTCCCTTCGATCTCGCAGCCGTTCGCGATCAGCGAATTCGCCGCTTCCGAGCCGCGTCTGTACCTCGTCGGCGGTTCGTCCTTCACCTTCGTGTAAATCGGCCCGGGGCGGTGAAACAGCTCGTTCCAGACGTCAGGCCGAAGCAGCTCCATGCTGTGCCGGTAATAGGCGGGAATCGTATTGACGACGGCGAGCGTCCCTTCGTGCATGTAGGCGCCGACGACCAAATCGTCCAGCCGGTGCAAAATGGCGTGGCGGACCAAATGGTCCCTCCCCTGCGCGAGCGACGTCTCGACCAGCTCGATCAGCAGCTCCTTGCGCAGCACGTACATGTCCATCGAAACGATATCGCTGTCCAGCCGGCCGAAATGATCCTGCATGTCGAGCACCCGGCCGTCGGCGTTGACCCGCACTTTGCGCGTCAGCCCCGTCTGCGCGCCGGGCCACCGTTTGCATACGACCGTGACGTCCGCCCCCCGGTCGATATGATGCGCCAGCACGTCGGCGAAATCGATGTTGCACACCATATGGCTGCGGCAGACGACGACGTATTCCTGCGGATTGCGCGCGAAATAATCGAGGTGGCGATAAAAATGGTACAGGTCGCCTTTGCCGAAATCGGCCTGATGGTCCATCGCCGGCGGCAGGACGAACAAGCCGCCCTTTTTATGATGCAAATCCCAGTTGCTGCCCGAGCCGAGGTGATCCATGAGCGAACGATATTTCGTGTGCGCGAAAACGGCGACGTTCGGCACGCCCGAGGAGACCAGCGAAGAAAGCACGAAATCGATCAGCCGGTAGCGGCCTCCGAACGGAACGGTCGCCAGGCAGCGGTTCGAGGTGAGCGGCCCCATTTGCTCCGTCTCGTGAATCAAATTGATGACGCCCATCATCGGCAGCTTCATACCGTCCTCGCCTCCTTCGCGGCCGAATCCGCCGGTACGGTCGTGCCGCAGCCGACGACGGCGATATCCGCCGAATCGAAGCCGCCGACCTGCACCCCTTCGCCGACGACCGCCCCTTCGCCGACGATCGCCCGGACGATCCGCGCCCCCCGGCCGATCGTCGCTCCCGGCATAATGACCGAGTCCTCGATCAAGCTTCCGATGCCGACCTTCACCCCGTGGAACAGTACGGACCGGTCGACGCGGCCTTCGACGACGCACCCTTCGCTGACGAGCGAGCTTTGCACGCTGGCGAGCGGAGACACGTACTGCGCCGGACGGTTCGGATTCGCCGTATAAATGCGCCACGTCCGATCGGTCAGATCGAGCGCCGGCTCGTCTTCCAGCAAATCCATATTGGCTTCCCACAAGCTTTCGATCGTGCCTACGTCTTTCCAATAGCCCGCGAATCGGTGGCTGTACAGCCGGGCGCCGCCGGCCAGCAGCGCCGGGATGACGTCCTTGCCGAAATCGCCGGACGAATGCGCGTCGGCCTCGTCGCGCAGCAGCGCTTCGCGCAGTACCGGCCACGAAAACACGTACACGCCCATCGACGCCAGGTTGCTGCTCGGCTGCTTCGGCTTTTCGACGAATTCGGCGATGCGGCCGTCCTCGCGGACCGTCATGATACCGAAACGGCTCGCGTCCGCCCACGGCACCGTGATGACGGCGATCGTCACATCGGCGCCGTTCCGCCTGTGCGTCTCCAGCAGTGCGTTATAGTCCATCTTGTAAATATGGTCGCCGGACAAAACGAGCACGTATTCGGGATCGTACCGCTCGATGAATCCGATATTTTGATAAATCGCGTTGGCCGTCCCTTTGTACCAGTGACCTCCTTTTTGACGCACATACGGAGGCAGCACGTGCATGCCGCCGTCCCGCCGGTCGAGCCCCCACGGGCTGCCGATGCCGAGATGGCGGTTCAGCACGAGCGGCTGGTACTGCGTCAGCACCCCGACCGTTTCGATGCGGGAATTGGCGCAATTGCTGAGCGCGAAATCGATAATGCGGTACTTTCCTCCGAAAGGAACGGCCGGTTTGGCCAAATCTTTCGTCAGTACGCCGAGCCGGCGGCCTTCCCCGCCGGCCAGCAGCATCGCTACGCATTCGGTGCGGCGCATATCGGATTCTCCTCTCGGGGTGTAGGTTTCCGGCGCGCCCGCCAGGCGGCCTGCCGCTCCTAGTTCCCGCCTCCGGCGATCGGCTCTAGGAGCAGAAACGTCAAAGGGGGAACGGGCAGCTCGACGCTGAACGGCATGCCGTGAAGCTTCAGGCGGTCGGCCTTGACGCGCCGGGGCATCGGCCGCCCCGCGCCGCCGTATTCCGCCGCATCGCTGTTGAAAACGACGCGGTAAGCCGATCCGGCCGGGACGCCGATGCGGAAACGGTCGTAATCGGTACGGGAAAAGTTGCAGACGGCCGCAACGTGACCGCCGCTCTTTCTTCGGCGAATGAACGAAACGACGCTCTGCTTCGCGTTGTCGGCGTCGATCCATTGAAACCCGCGGGGCTCGTGATCGCATTCCCATAAAGCGGGCCGCGAAGCGTAAAGACCGTTCAACGTTTGAACGAAGCGATGCAGGCCGGCGTGCATCGGATAGTCGAGCAGCATCCAGTCGAGCGAAGCGGCGTCCTTCCATTCGGCGAATTGGCCGAACTCGCCGCCCATGAACAGCAGCTTTTTGCCGGGAAAAGAAAGAAAATAACCGTAAAACAGACGCAAGTTGGCGAACTTTTCTTCGTAGGAGCCGGGCATTTTGCCGAGCAGCGACCGTTTGCCGTGAACGACTTCGTCGTGCGACAAAGGCAAAATGTAGTTTTCGGAGTAGGCGTACATCATCGAGAAGGTGACGAGCGAATGCCGGGAAGGCCTGTCGGCGGGATCGGTCTCCATGTAGCGGAGCATGTCGTTCATCCAGCCCATGTTCCATTTGTAGTTGAAGCCGAGGCCGCCGGCGTAGGTCGGGGACGTGACGCCCGGCCATGCCGACGAATCTTCGGCGATCATCAAGCTTTCGGGGTAATGGCGAAAAACGGTTTCGTTCAGCTTGCGCAAAAAATCGAGCGCTTCGAGATGCTCGTACCCGCCGTGGCGGTTGACCGCGTGCAGATGCTCCGGCTTGTCGAAGCGCAGGTCGAGCATGCCGGCGACGGCGTCCACCCGGAAACCGTCGATATGGTAAACGTCCAGCCAAAACAGCGCGTTCGAAATCAAAAAGCTTTGCACCTCGGGCTTGCCGAAGTCGAAGGCGAGCGTCCCCCAGAGCGGCTTCTCCGCTTTTCTCGGATCGGAATCCTCGTACAGGGGCGTGCCGTCGAACAGCCGCAAGCCGTGATCGTCCTTGCAAAAATGGCCGGGCACCCAGTCGAGCAAAACGCCGATGCCGCGCTTGTGGCAGCTGTCGACGAGCGCCTGCAGCCCTTCCGGCGGCCCGTACCGGCTCGTCGCCGCATAATAGCCCGTCGCCTGGTAGCCCCACGAAGCGTCGAGCGGGTGCTCGGCGAGCGGCAGCACCTCGATGTGCGTAAATCCCGCCGCGGCGGCGTACTGGACGAGCTCGTCGGCCAACTCGCGATACGTGCGGAACCGTTCGGGAGCGTCCGTCCGCCAGCTGCCCAAATGCACCTCGTAGATGAGCATCGGCCGGCCGTAGGGAGGATTTCGCCGTTTCCGCGCCATCCATGCTTCGTCGGTCCAGCGGTAGCCGTCGAGTTTCGCGACGATCGATGCCGTGCCGGGCCTCCGCTCCGCGCGGAAGGCGAACGGATCGGCCTTCAGCCGAACGGCGCCGTCAGGTCCGACCAGCTCGTACTTGTACGGCGTTCCTTCGCCGATGCCGGGAACGAATCCGCTCCATACGCCGCCCGGGCCGATTCGCCGCAGCCGGTGACCGCTCCCGTCCCAATCGTTGAAGCTTCCGGCGACGCGCACGTCGGACGCATGAGGCGCCCATACGACGAACCGGACGCCGGATACGCCGTCCCGAACGTGGAGGTGGGCGCCGAACGTGCGGTACGCCCGGAACAATTGACCGCGGCCGAACAAATACAAATCTTCGGGAGTAACGTCTGGAGATACGGCGGCCATCGTTCGCGAGCACCTCCTTGCCCATCATTGCGAATTAAAATGTTAACGTTTTGTAAATTTACCTGACAGAAAATGTGGATCTATTTTTATTATAGAGGATTCCTTGAACATTTTCATCCGATTAATGCAAAAAAACAAGCTCTTCTCAGCCCTTTTTTTCTTAATCTCGTACCGTCCTGCCGCTTCGCTGCCGAACACTCAACAATACATTTCATGAAACGACATATTTCCTTACATAAATAAAACATTGTCGAATGCGGTCGGCAGCGCGGCTCGAACCCCGAAATCGGGAGAAACGCGCTTGCGCGGCATCGGTCTTCATGAAGGAGGCGGAAGGATTTACGAAAAAAAAGGGATTCGGCATGCGCCGGTTTCTTTGTCGTCGAACGAATCGCGAAACGCAAAACGGACTGCCCCTGCGCCCAAGGCGCATTGGCAGTCCGTTCGTTTATGCCGGGGTACCGGTTCAGCTTTCCAGCAGAAGCGATTCCGGATCTTCCAGCAGCTCTTTTACGGTTACGAGGAACCGGACGGCTTCGCTGCCGTCGACGATGCGGTGATCGTACGACAAAGCGATGTACATCATCGGCCGGTTTTCCATCCGCTGCTCGTCCAGCGCGATCGGGCGCCACTGGATTTTGTGCATGCCCAGTATGCCGACCTGCGGCGTGTTGAGGATCGGCGTCGACATGAGCGACCCGAATACGCCGCCGTTCGTAATCGAGAATGTGCCGCCCTGCAAATCGGACAGCGCCAGCGAATTGGACCGCGCCTTGTTCGCCAAATCGGCGATGGCGCGCTCGATCTCGGCGAAGCCGAGCCGGTCCGCGTCCCGCACGACCGGAACGACGAGACCTTCCTTCGCGGATACGGCGATGCCGATATCGTAATATTTTTTCACGATAAGCCGATCGCCGTCGATTTCCGCGTTCAGCATCGGGAACTTTTTCAGCGCGCCCACGACCGCTTTCGTGAAAAACGACATGAAGCCGAGGCCGATATCGTTTTTCTCCTGGAACGACTGCTTGCGGCGTTTGCGAATGTCGAGAATTTTCGTCATGTCGACTTCGTTGAACGTCGTCAGCATGGCCGCCGTCCGCTGCGCTTCCACGAGCCGCGTGGCGATCGTTTGCCGGCGCCGCGACATGCGGACGATTTCGACCGGCTTGGACGGATCGTCCAAAACGGTTCCGCCCGCGGAGCGGTTCGAAGCCGGTTCGGCCGGCGCCGCGGGAGCGGCGCCCTGCGGTGCCGCCGCGTGCGACGTTACGTCGCCGCGATGGATGCGTCCGTTCGGATCGGCCGGAACGACCCGCTGCAGGTCGATGCCCTGCTCCCGGGCCAGCTTCCTTGCCGACGGGGACGCGACGAAGGCGCCTGCCGCATCGGCAGCGGCCGCCCCCGTTGCCGGAGCAGCCGCTGCCGCGGGCGCTGCCGGCGCCGCCGGTTCCGGCTTCGCGACCGGCTGCGGCGCCGGCTCGATCGGCGCGGACGGCTGCGCGATTCCTTGTGCTTCCGCACCCGGCTGACCGGCCGCCGCTCCTTCCCGGATCGTCCCGATCGTTTCGCCGACTTGGACGCTATCGCCCTCGACCTTGCGAATTTCCGCGACGACGCCGGACCGCTCCGCGTTCACTTCCAAATTGACTTTATCGGTTTCCAGCTCGACGAGCATGTCGCCCTGGTTCACTTGATCTCCGACTTTCACTACCCATTTCGCGATAGTGCCTTCCGTTATCGATTCGCCCATTTCGGGCACTTTAATGTCAGACATGGACTGGGCCTCCTAGACGTTCATTTTGGAACAAGCTGCGGTCCGTCGCGCCCGCAAGCAGCTGACGCTGTTCGAACGTATGCACGCTTTGGTAGCCGCTCGCCGTGCTGGACCGCTCGGGTCTGCCGACGTAGCGCACGATGACCCCTTCGGGAGCCAGCTCGCGGATGCGCGGCTCCATAAAGCTCCACGCCCCCATGTTGCGCGGTTCTTCCTGCATCCATACGATTTCGCGCAAATTGCGGAAGCGCGCGGCGATGCGGCCGAGCTCGTCGGCCGGGAACGGGTACAGCTGCTCGACCCGGGCGACGTGCAGCCAGTCCCAATCGGCCGCCGCGTCCGCCTGAATCGTCTCCTCGAGATCGACGGCGACTTTGCCGCTGCACAGCACGAGCCGTTCGACGCGGTCCGGCTTCGAGCCGAGACCCGCCTGCTCCAAAACCGGCTGAAACGATCCTTCGCACAAATCTTTGCCCGGCGACGCGACGCGCGGGTTGCGGATCAAGCTTTTCGGCGCCATCACGATCAGCGGCCGCGCCTCCTCCGATTCCGTCGAAGCGGCCTGCTTGCGAAGCAGGTGGAAATATTGCGACGCCTTCGTCATATTGACGACCGTCCAGTTGTTTTCCCCCGACAATTGCAAATACCGTTCCAATCTCGCGCTGGAATGCTCCGGTCCTTGCCCTTCGTAGCCGTGCGGCAGCAGCAGCGTAAGCGACGATTTTTGCCGCCATTTGCTCGTTCCGGCCGACAAAAACTGGTCGATGATCACCTGCGCCGCATTCGCGAAATCGCCGTACTGCGCTTCCCATATGACGAACGTATCCGGAGCGAATACGTTATAGCCGTATTCGAAGCCGAGCACGGACGCCTCCGACAGCGGGCTGTTGTAAATCGCGAACGACGCCTTCGCCTGCGGCAGCGCGTGCAGCGGGCAGAACAGCTCGCCCGTCGACTTGTCGTGCAGGACGAGGTGGCGGTGCGCGAACGTGCCGCGCTGCGAGTCTTGTCCGCTAATCCGGATCGGCTTCCCTTCCGCGAGAATCGTCGCGAACGCAAGCGTCTCGGCGAGCGCCCAGTCGACCTTTTCCCCTTCCTCGAGCGCGTTCGCCCTCCGTTCCAGGATGCGCTGCAGCTTCGGATACATATGGAAGCCTTCGGGCCGCTTGAGCAGCTCGGCGTTGATGTCCCGAAGCAGCTCGATCGATACCGGGGCGACGGGAGCGGGCGCGGCCGGCGCGGCATGTCCGCCGCTTTTGCCGTTTCCGTCCTTATCGCCGCCGGCGAGCATTTCCTCATAGGCGGCCTGCAAAGCGGCGGCGGCGTCCTTCTTCATCGCCTCGGCCCGTTCCGGGGTGAGCACGCCGTCCGCGATCAGCTTGTTCGCGTAAATCGTCGCCGCCGTCGGATGGTTTTTGACCGCTTCGTAAATGAGCGGCTGGGTCGTTTCCGGATCGTCCGATTCGTTATGTCCGTACCGGCGGTAGCCGATCAGGTCGATCAAAAAGTCTTTCTTGAACTTCTCGCGGAACTCGCAGGCGATGCGGACGGCCGCGATGCATGCGTCCGGATCGTCGGCGTTGACGTGCACGATCGGAATTTCGAACCCTTTGGCCAAGTCGCTCGCGTAATGCGTCGACCGGGAATCTTCGCTTTCCGTCGTGAAGCCGATCCGGTTGTTGACGATAATATGAATCGTTCCGCCGTTGCGGAAGCCCGGAAGCCGGTTGAAGTTGAGCGTTTCCGCGACGATGCCTTCCCCGGCGAACGCGGCGTCGCCGTGCATGAGAACCGCCGCCGCGACGCTTTCGTCCTGAACCGGATTGCCGCGATGGCTCCGGTCTTCCTGAGCCGCTCTCGTAAAGCCCTCGACGACCGGGTTGACGAATTCGAGATGGCTCGGGTTGTTCGCCAGCGTCAGCCGGACGACCCGCCCTTCGTCCTCCTCCACGTTCCGGTCCGCTCCGAGATGGTATTTGACGTCGCCCGTCCAGCCGTAATTGATCCCGGTCGAGCCTTCGGACGGAACGAGATCGCGGTTCGGCGAATGGTGGAATTCGGCGAATATTTTGGCGTAAGGCTTGCCGAGCACGTGGGCGAGCACGTTCAAACGGCCGCGGTGGGCCATTCCCATCAGCACGTGCTTGCCGCCGCCTTTGGCGACCTGGTGGACGATTTCGTCCAGCATCGGCACGAGCGCATCGTTGCCTTCGATGGAAAACCGTTTCTGGCCGACGAACGTGCGGTGCAGGAAGCTTTCGAACTGCTCGGTTTGGATAAGCCGGTTCAGCAGCTCCACCCGCTCGCTCGCATCCAGCGTGTCGGAAACCGGCGTATATTTTTCGACGCGTTTATTCAGCCAGTCGCGCTCGCGTTCCTCGTGCACGTGGCTGAATTCGAAAGCGATCGATTTCGTATAAGCTTGGCGCAGCCTCTGAACGGCGTCCCAGCCGGTCGCGATATCGTCCGGCGCATTTTCCCATATAAGCGAAGCGGGGAGCGATTTCAAATCGTCCTCGCCGAGTCCGTACGTTTCCGGCTCGAGCACCCGCGTGTCCGCGACCGGGCCGAGCCCGAGCGGATCGATGTCTGCGGCCAAATGGCCGTAAGTGCGGATGTTCCATATAAGCTTGCCGGCCGCTACCGCTTTGCGCACCAGCTCCGGATCGATGCCTCCTGCGGCGACGGCCGGCGCGGGCGCAGCGATCGGCTGCTCCGCCGGCGCCCACGATGCGGGAGGCGCTCCCAGCTTCTCGAACAGCTCCCGAAACGTCCGATCGACCGAATCGGGGTCGGCCGCATAGCGCTCGTACTGCTCCTGCACGTATCCAAGATTGGGGCCGTAGTAAGTTCGCCACAGCTTCTCCAAGTTCGCATCCCCAGTCTTCATTGAACAAACCTCCTGAATGCTTTTGCGCGGAAGCCTCGCTTCGCGAAGCACATACCACTAGTAAGACCAGTATACGCGAAATAAATCATATAATAAATAACTTGTTTTGTATAAATTCAATCTAATTTTGATATGGATTGTTAAAAAGAAAAATCTAACCGCTTCCGACCTCGCCGATCGGGTCAGCTATTAGATTGCCCCATTCCATTCTTTATGAAACTGCTCCAGGTACCTTTCCATAAACCGGTGCCGCTCTTCGGCGATCGCCCGGGCCGTTTCGGTATGGAGCAAGCTTTTCAGCTTCAGCAGCTTTTCGTAAAAATGGTTGATCGCCGTCGTTTTGTCGGTCCGGTACTGCTCCGGCGTCATGGAGCTTCGCGGGGGCAAATCCGGATCGTGAATCGGATGCCCCTTCCATCCGGCGTAAACGAACGTGCGCGCAATCGCGATCGCGCCGATCGCATCGAGCCTGTCGGCGTCCCGGACGACGCTGCCTTCGAGCGTCCTCATCGCCGAAGTCCCGGAGCCGTACGACATCGTGGCGATAATGTCGACGATATCGCTTTTTACGGCTTCGTCCAGCGGCTCGCCGTCCAGCCAGCGCCGCACCTTGGCCAAGCCGGCCGCTTTGCTCGGGTTCAGCTTTTCGTCGGCGACGTCGTGAAGCAGCGCCGCCAGCTCGCAAACGAACGGGTCCGCGCCTTCCGCTTCGGCAATCCGCCTCGCCATGCGGACGACCCGCTCGACATGATAAAAGTCGTGGCCCGTCGCATCGCCTTCGTGCACCGTTTTGGCGAACCGCTCGGCGCGCCGCAACATTTCGCCCTGCTCCATCGAAATCGCTCCAATCGGATTAAGCCTGCATTCCTTCTTCCTTGACGCAGACGAAAAAAGCGCGCTCCGTTTCCGCGGTCGGCGGCTTGTAAGCGAAATCGGCGTACGTCCGGATTTGCGAAAATCCGGCGCCCTCCAGCAGCTCCCCGATTTGGGCAAGCGGATACGCGCGCTGAACGTGCCTTTCGTCGATCCGGATATACCGTGCCGATTCCGCGATCGCCCCGCTCGCTCCTTCGGTCGGCGGCTCCTGGGCGAGCCATTCCGTTTCGCGGACGAAAATGGCCAGATCGTGCTCGAGTTCGCACCGCTCCTCGTCCAGCTCGCTCGTCCAAATGTACGATATATCGTCGTCGTTCAAAACGAACGGCTGCATCTCCGCGTACGATTTCAGCTGCCCTTCCGTATGCACGTCGAAAATGAACGTGCCGCCGTCCTTCAGCCCGGCGTACGTTTGTCCGAACAGCGCGGCGAGATCGTCCTCCTCGGTCAAATAGTTGACACAGTCGCAGCACGAAATGACCGCGTCGACCGGCTCGGGCAGCTCCCATTCGCGCATGTCCTGCTGAAGCCAGGTGACCGAGCCCCCGGGCGCGAACGGAAACAGCCGCTGCTGCCGTTCCGTCTTGTCCTGCGCGACCGCCAGCATGTCGTCGGACAAGTCGATGCCGTACACGCGCAAGCCCGACTGCGCCAGCGGGATCGCGATATTGCCGGTGCCGCAGCCGAGATCGACGACCGACGCCGGCTTGCGCGTGCCGTCCCAGCAGCCGCGGATGAACCGGATCCATTGCGGGTAAGGCATTTCATCCATCAGCCTATCGTAAATGTAGGCGAATTGTCCGTAGCGCATAGTGTTCCCCCTAACCGCCGCCAGCCTCTTATGGCGTCGGGACCGTTTCTCTCCGTCGTCCCGCCCGCCGGACCCTTTTCGGCTCCGACGACACGAAAAGCCGCGCGGGCGGCTTTTCGCTCAGTCCTCTTTTGGCTGCAAATGCGTCCAGCTTCCTTCCTGCCTGACGAGCCCTTCCTTCATCAGCTTGCCGAGCGCCCGCTTGAACGCCGCCTTGCTGATGCCGAATTTCGCCGAGATCACGTCCGCCGGCGTCTCGTCCGAATAAGGCATCGCGCCGTTCGGGCGCTCCCGGAGAAACGCCAAAAGGCGATCCGCGTCCTCGACGCGGCCGATTTGCTTCGGCTGGCGCATCGACAAGTTGACCCGGCCGTCGTCGCGGACGAATACGACCCGCACGTTGACCCGCTCGCCGAGACGAAGCGGACGGGTTCTTTCCTTCTCGTGAATCATCCCGATCGCGCCGAAGCCGAGCACGCCCCCGTCGCAGACGACGAACGTCCCCATCTGCAGCGGCTTGTACACGGTCGCGTCCACCTGACTGTTTTTCCACGATTCGGGCGCCCGGAACGCCAGCTCGGACAGCTCGCGCTCGCCGGCCAGCTTGGCGGTCATCCGGCCCTGCCGGTCGTGGTCGAGCTTCACGTAGACGCGGTCGCCCGGCTTCGGGCGCAGCTCCTTCGCTTCCGGAAGCTCCGAAGCGGGCAGCAGCAGCTGGCGGCCGAGCCCCATTTCGAGGAAGCAGCCGAATCTCGGATGAATGTCCGCCACCTCGAGCAGCCCGATCTCGCCGAGCCGGATGAGCGGCTTGCGCATCGTCGCCGACAGCCGGTCCTCCGTATCGTGAAACAGAAACGCCTCCACCTCGTCGCCCGGCTTCACCGTCCCGACGACTTCGCTGTAGTGCAGCAGCACGTCGCGGACGCCGTTTGTCAAGAAGAAGCCGTTCGGCGGCACTTCCCGCGCCACCCGCAGCCGGGCCGTCGTGCCGGCCTCCAATCGATCCGCTGCCGATGTCATACGAGCTCTACCACTTTCGCGTCGGACCAAAGCCGTTCGATGTTGTAATACTCCCGTTCGTCGCGATGGAAAACGTGCACGATGACGTCGCCCAAATCGACAAGCACCCAACGGGCCGCGTCGAACCCTTCCAAGCCGCGCAGCGGGACGTTGCGCTCGCCCGCCACCTTGCGCACTTCCTGGGCGATCGCCTGCACCTGCGTATCCGAGTTGCCGTGGCAAATGACGAAGTAGTCGGCCACGAGCGAAATGCCCTTCAGGTTCAGTACGACGACGTTGTGCGCTTTTTTATCCTCCACCGCTTTCACGACTTCGTTCATAAGCAGATCCGGCGCTTGATTCATTTGCATTCCCCCTAGAAAATATTCCCCAAAAAGTGGACTACCCCAATTCCGGCCTGCCGATTTCGTCGAGCAGCGCATTGCGCGCGGCCAACGTCAGCGGGTACACTTTTTTCCCTTTCGCCAGCAAAAACTGGATCGTCGAATCGAAGCCGGCGACGAGCGCTCTCTCGAGGCTATGTTCGGCAATTTCCCGAATATTATGCACGCCGGGAAAATCGCGCCCCGGCTCGATATAATCGGCGAGACAGACGATCTTGTCGAGCAGCGACATCTTCTCGCGGCCGGACGTATGGTACCGGATCGCATCCAATATTTCCGGATCGTCGATGCCGTACCGGCGCCGGACGATTTCCGCCGCCAGCGGACCATGAATAAGCTGCGGATCGTAGCGGAGCAGATCGGGATCGAGTCCCGCTTCCGCATATTCGCGGCGCTGCTCGTCGATCGGCCAATATTTGCAGTAATCGTGCAGCAGCGCGGCCAGCTCCGCCTTCTCCGCGTCGGCTCCGTACTTCGCCGCAAGCGCCGCCGCCGAGCCGACGACGCCGAGCGTATGCTCCCATCGCCTTGCGGGCATTTGCCCGCGCGTTTCTTCGATCAACCGTTCACGATTCATACAACCGATTCTCCTCGATATAGGCTAGCACCGCATCCGGGACGAGATACTTGATCGATTGGCCGGACGCGCGCATATTCCGAATCGTCGTGGACGAAATGTCGACCTGCGGCATCGTTACGGAAACGACGCTGGCGCGAATCGCCGGCGGGAGCCCCCGGGTATCCGCCGAGTAGCCGGGGCGGGCGAGACCGATGAACGTGATAAGGGCCGCGAGCTCGTCGATCCGCATCCAGTTCGGCAAATATTGCACCATATCGGCTCCGATAATGTAAAAGAAATCGCAGTCCGGATGCCGAAGCTTCAGCTCCCGGACCGTATCGATCGTATACGACGTGCCGCCGCGGCGAATTTCCGTCTCCTCCGCGCGAAATCGGCGGTTCCCCGCGATCGCCGCCTTTACCATCGCCAGCCGCTCGTCCGCGTTCGCCTTCGGGGCGTTCGGCTTATGCGGCGGGGTGCCCGCCGGCATGAACCAGACTTCGTCCAGTCCGGCTTCTTCCCGCGCCCGCTCCGCCGCGAGCAAATGCCCGAGATGAATCGGATCGAACGTCCCTCCCATAATGCCTACTCTCATGGACGACACTCCTTAAGGGAGCTCTATCTTTTTGTTTTCCTTCGATTCCTTGTACAGCACGATCGTCTTGCCGATTCGCTGCACGAGCTCCGCGCCCGACCGGCTGGACAGCTGCTCGGCGATGTCGTCGCTGTCTTCCAGACAGTTGTTCAGCACGGATACTTTGATCAGCTCGCGTACCTCCAGCGCCTCTTCGATGTGCGTAATCAAATGGTCGTTGACGCCGCCTTTGCCGACTTGAAAAATCGGGTCGAGATGGTGCGCCTGCGACCGCAAAAACCGTTTTTGTTTGCCCGTTAGCATTTGTATGATCGATCCCTTCAAGGTAACTGCTTTTCCGCGGCCTGCGCCGTCCGCTTCTTAAAACGCGGCGAGAACGGCTTCCCGCATGGCCGCGACGGGCGCCGCCCGGCCGGTCCAATATTCGAACGCGTACGCGCCCTGGTAAATGAACATGCCGAGGCCGCCGTGCGTCCTGGCCCCTTTCGCTTCCGCTTCCCGCAGCAGCCGGGTGACGAGCGGATTGTAGACGATGTCGCTGACCGTCAGCCTTTCGTGAAACCACGACGTATCGATCAGCACGTCGTCGACGTTCGGATGCATGCCGACTTCCGTATTATGCACGATCAGATCGATTTCGTCGCGAACGTCGTCGATCGCGTCGTATCCCATGCCGGCCGCTTTCGTCATCGGGCCGATGACCGCGGCCAGCTCCTCCGCCTTCGATACGGTCCGGTTGGCGATGTAGACGGCGGACGCCCCCTCCTTCGCCAGCGAATACGCCACGCCGCGCGCGGCGCCGCCCGCTCCGAGCATGAGCACCTTTTTGCCGGCGACGGTGAAGCCGGCTTCCTCCTTGAGCGAACGGACGTAGCCGATACCGTCGGTATTGTAGCCGGTCAGCTTGCCGTCGTCGTTGACGATCGTATTGACCGCTCCGATGGCGCGGGCGTCCTCGTCGATCTCGTCCAAATAATCCATTACTTCCAGTTTGTGCGGGATCGTCACGTTCACCCCGCGAAACCGCATCGCGCGTATGCCGGCGACCGCATCCTTCAGCTGGCCCGGCAAAATGTGGAACGCCGCGTAAGCCGCGTTCAGATTCAGCTCGCGAAACGCCCGGTTATGCATAATCGGCGATTTCGAATGCTTGATCGGGTCGCCGAATACGCCGTGCATGACCGTTCCGGTATCGATTTCCCACTGTTTCATTCGACCGTGTCTCCCCTCCGGGTATATGCGCCAGCGGCACGGCAAAGGCCGTCCTTCTATCGTACAGCGGAAGAGGCTTCCCCGTTCCGGCTGCCGCCGTCTATCCGCGCCCGCCGTCCCGGTCAAATCATCGGATCGCGCAGCGCGACCTTGACGCCTTTCGGCGCGTGCACGACGATTTGCGCCCCGGCGTCGCTATTGACGGCAATCCAGCCGAGACCGGAGACGAGCACCTCGCCGACGCGCCCTTTCGGAATGCGAAACGCGTGCTTGACGAGCGGCGGCAGCGCGTCCAGCCGGTCGGCTTCCGGCGGAGCCAGCATTTCCCCTTTATGCGCCGCATAAAGCTCGTCGGCCTTTTCCAGCTTCGTCCGGTGAATCGTCAGCGCGTTCGATACGTAGCAGGTAAACGACTGCCGCTCCCCCTGAACGAAATCGAACCGGGCGAGGGCGCCGAAAAACAGCGACTGCCGTTCGTTCAATTGGAACACCGACGGCTTGATCGGCTTGTCCGGTAGCACCGTTTTCAGATCGCGCTTGTCGATCAGCTCCGTCAGCCGGTGCGAATAGACGATTCCCGGCGTGTCGACAATATGCCGCCCGTCGTCGAGCGGAATATGAACGAGATCGAGCGTCGTTCCCGGAAAAGGCGACGTCGTCAGCTCCGCCTCCAAATCGCTGTAATCATGGATAAGCCGGTTGATCAACGTCGATTTGCCGACGTTCGTCGCACCGACCACGTAGACGTCTTGATCGCCGCGATATCGGGCGATCGTTTCGACGACCCGTTCGAAGCCGATATTTTTTTTCGCGCTGCACAGCACGATTTCCGAAGTCCGAATGCCGTTTTCTTTCGCCTGCTTCTGCACCCAGTTCAAAATCCGGTTGACGTTGATCGCCTTCGGCAGCAGATCGATTTTGTTGACGACGAGAACGACGGGGTTTTGCCCGACGAACCGATGCAGGCCCGCAATCAGGCTGCCCTCGAAGTCGAACAGGTCGACGATGTGGACGACGAGCGCCTTTTTCGCGCCGATCGAGCTCAATATTTTCAAAAAGTCGTCCTGATTCGGCGTTACCGTCGACATTTCGTTGTAATGCTTGATCCGGAAGCAGCGCTGGCACGTTACCGTCTCTTTTTGCAGCGCCGCGGTCGGCGCATAGCCGAGCTTGTCCGGCGCGTCCGTCTGAATCGGAACGCCGCAGCCGGCGCATTTTTGTAGGTTATCGGTAGTCATGGCCGACGGTCCTCCCATTCCATCATCCCTCTGCGCTTCATCCACAACAGCGCCGCCTTTTCGATGCGCCGGTTGATTTTCGTAAAAAAGCCTTCGTCGCCCGGCTCGATCGGCGTAACCAATATCGTAAACAGGCCGAGCCGATTGCCGCCCAGCACGTCGGTCAGCATTTGATCGCCGATGACGACCGTTTCGTTCGGAGCGAGCGACATGATCGACATCGCTTTCCGGAACGCGGCGTTCCCGGGCTTCTTCGCCCGGAATATGTACGGAATCGAGAGCGGTTCGGAAAATCGCGATACGCGAAGCCTCGTGTTGTTGGAAACGATCACGACGCGAAAGCCGATCGTTTGCAGCGCCTTCAGCCACGCGAGCAGCTCCGGCGTCGCTTCCGGATGCTTCGCGCCGACGAGCGTGTTGTCCAGATCGGTGATAATCCCCCGAATCCCCGTATCCCATAGCGCCTGAACGTCGATCTCATAGATCGAACGGACGCTTTTTTGCGGAATCAATTTTTTCAGCAACCGCCACTCGAGCTCCTTCATTTCCTTATATATACGACAAACTATACCATAGATGCCCATACCCTGCAAAACGGATTCGGTCGCGCCGCCCCGCCCGGCAAACGAAAACGAAGACGCCCCCGTCCCCGCTTGCCGCAGCGGTATCGGGCGGCGCCTTCGATTGCACGGCCGACTCGGCCTTGCTCCTGCCGTTTCCTACATCGATTCCCTCAGCTTGCTCACCGTGCGCGTAAACGTCGACAGCTCCTCGTCCGTTATCGGCGAATCGCTGTATTTCGCCTTCTCGAACAAAAACAGCAGCGACTCCAAATCCTTTTGCAGCCACTTGTCTTTGACGATCCAGCGCTGCGCCGTTTCGCGCGCCGTTTCGTGCTCCGAGCGGGAGTACCCTTTCCGCTTCGCGTATCGGAGCAGCTTCTCGAATTCGAGCACCGCCTTCTGGCTCGCGTCGAGCTGTCGGCCGAGCGGCACGATGACGCCCAGCTTCCGGAACGAGCGGCGGTTCATCCACAAAAACGCGACCGCGATCGCCAGGACGACGGCGCCGGAGCCCCAACCGATCGCGCGCGGCATAACGCCGCCTTCGCCATCGGCCGAAACGGTCGCTTCGTCCGTCGCGGACGGAACCGTCTCCAGATTGATCGGTTCGTCGGCCACGAACGTCGGAAGCGCGAAGCCGGCCGTCGGCTCGAACGGAATCCAGCCGTAGCCCGGGAAATAAATTTCGACCCACGAATGCGCGTCCGAATTGCGCACCGTATAGTCGCCGGCTCCGTCCGGATCGATCAATTCCTCCGGCAAGCCCATCATCTCTTCCGTCATCACGTTGACGCCGGGCGTATATCCTTTCACCCAGCGCGCCGGAATGCCGAGCGAGCGGGCCATGACCGCCATCGCGGTCGAGTAATAGTCGCAGTATCCTTCCTTGATTTCGAACAGAAACCGGTCGACGAAATCGCGGCTGCGTCCTTTGCTCAAATCCGGCGTATTCGTATAAGGAAACGTCGTCGCCAAATAGTTCTCGAGCTGCTTCACTTTATCGTACATGTTCGTGCCGGTCGCCGTTACCTGCTGGGCGAGCGTTCGGACCCGGTCCGGCAGCGTCTCCGGCAAAAACAAATATTCCTCGAGCCCCGCGCGGGTCGGCAGCTCGACCGGCACTTTCCGCAAATCGGCTTCGCTCACGATCGGAACCTTCGACGTTATCGAATACGTTTGCGGATACGGCATCCGACCGGTCGCGTTCCAGCGAAGCTCGCCGAGACGGGGAGACCATTGCAGCGGCGCCAGGCTCGCCGCCGAGCCGTTGACCGCGACGCTTTGCACCTTGTCGATCGAATAGGCGCCGAACAGCACCGGATAATCTTGACTCGCTTCCCCGAGCACCGTCACCGTCTGCGTGACGTCGACCGTCTTCACCTGCAGCGGGGCGAGGCGCGGGTCTTGCGGCAGCGAGGCGTCGGCCGTCACCGGAACGAGCTGGGCTTTCCGCTCCACGTCGCTCGCGATCCACCCTTTGCCGGTGTACAGCGACCGCGTCTCGCCGCGCCAGTAGCTGCGGTGCGACGTCGAGATCGACATGACCGGCGTAAAGTCGAACGAAAACTCGCCGCCGAGCGTCGAGTCGTTGCGGCTATAGCCCGAGGACGAATCGCCGCCCACGATCGACGTCGTTCCGAAGCCTTTGTTGAAAAACGTAATTTGCTCGCCGCGAATGTTTTTCCACAGCGTATACGGATCGGTCATCAGCGCGCGCACGTCGGGCGCCAGCGTCCCGAGAAACACGACCAGCGACACGAGGAACACGATCGGCATCGATACGCTGAGCGGGTAATCGGAAAAGTTCGACCATCCGACCGGATTTCGCTTTTTCAGCCCCGCGAAATGGCAGACGATCAGCAGAAACAGTCCGCAAAAAATAACGATGGCGACCTGCAGCCACAAGACGAGGAAGCTGAACGAATCGCGGATGGCGAACGCAACGACCGACAGGACGAGAACGAGCATAATGCGCCACTTCGCCTTCATCCACCAAAGGGCGGCGAGCGAAACGAGCCAGACGGCGAAGGCGAACCAAACGTACGGGTCGAACTGCATGAAATTGCTTTTCAGCAGGGCGAAGACGTCGTTCCAAAACGCGCCCCACTCCCGGATCGAATGAAAGGAGCGGCCGACCGGACGGTAGTCGAGAATGACGCTGAGCACGGCCATAATACCGACCAGCTGGAGCAGCCGCCTAAGCGACGCGTGAAGCCGCGGAAACAGCTCCACGACGAAGACGACGAGCAAGGTCAGCTGCACGATCGTGACCGTTTCCGGCAGCCATACCCCTTCCTCCTTCGAAATCCAGACGACGAATTGCAGCAAAAAAATTCCGGTGAAAACGGCCGTCAGCCTTTCCGGCCAATCCTGCAGCAGCAACCGCTGCCATACGCTCTGCTTCATGAAGGCCTCCCTCCGAGCGCAAGCGCCAGCTCGTCGAGGGAGGAGACGGCATATCCCATCACGCCGGTCGTCTGCATCTGCCGCTTCCATTTGTCCTGGCCTTCGGCCGGTACGCCGCTGGACACCCACATATGGCAAGGGTTCATTTGCCTTTGCTCGATCCAGGCGAGCGCCTGCGTCATCGCTTCGTCGTATTGCGGGGAAATGATCGTGAAAAACACGCCGGGCATGAACAGGCGGGCCCGGTCTCGAAGCACGTCCATCAGCGAATGGGTGCCGTCCGGCTCGACGTCGATCAAATGATTGTATATCACTTTCTGATGGTTCGCGCTGAATCTCGGCTCGAAATATTTCGAATCTTTGCCGACCGACAATAGCCCGAGCGCCAAATCCCGTCTTCCGCCGTAATCGATCAGCGAGGCCGCGATCGAAACGGCCAGCTCGAAATGCTCCTTGCTGCGGTACGCCTTCGCGTTGCGATCGAGCAGGACGATCGTTTTCGGCAGCGATTCCCGCTCGAACTCTTTCGATTTCCACGTTCCCGTCTTCGCCGTCGCGTTCCAATGGATGCGCGACAGACGGTCGCCGTAAATGTATTCGCGGACGCCGTTAATTTGCGTCGTTTCCCTGTGGGAGCGAGTCGTCGCGGAATGGTGGTGCATGCCCCGAAACAGCTGGTGCAGCTGCTTCCATTCGCGAATATGGATTTTTTGCGGCAGCACGCCGAACGAGTACGGCATCTGCAGCTGGCCCGTATGCCGGAACAGGCCGAATATGTCTTCCGTCGAGCAGTCGGTTTCGCCGAATTCGTAAAACCCGCGCCGCAGCGGAGGCGTCCGGTACGACACTTCCCCGCGCCGCTTCCAGTCGGGAATGAGAAACGTTTCGAACACGTGCTCCTCGCCGCCCCGCCGGACGAGCCGGTCTTTGACCGACACGTACGGAACCGGCCAAAAGCCGGGGATGTGCACGTGAATTTGCACGGCCAGCGACGTTCCCGCCTCGAGAGCCGCCTCGTGCTCGCCGTTCAGCAGCGTCCGTCCGCCCTGCGTTTTGGAGATGCCGCTCCAGCGGCTGAGCGCCAAATACAGACACAGCACCGCGACGATAATGAACACCATGAAGGCGAGCTTGCCGCCTTGAAACAATAAGAACAAAAAGCTGAGCGCAAATAATGCCGCTATTCCCCAGAAGCGGGCCGAATATCTGGATATGATTCCCATCTTATGCTCACCCCGTTTCCGCGTCCGTTACTTTTCGAGACGGACCGGCACGCGCACCTGCCCAAAAATGGATTGGAATACCGACTCGACGGTCAATCCGTCGATTCTCGCCTCGGAATGAAGAATCATCCGGTGGCCGAGCACGTACGGCGTCAAATATTTGATGTCGTCCGGAATGACGTAGTCGCGTTCGCGCAAATACGCCAGCGCTTTGGCCGCTTGCATAAGGGCGATCGTCGCCCGCGGGCTTGCTCCGAGAAATACCGATTGGTGCTCGCGCGTCTTCCGCGTAATCGACACGACGTAGTCGGCGACCGCTTCGTCGACGTGCACCTCGCGCACGCGCCGCTGGATGTCGAGCAGCCGCTCGACGTCGGCGACGGGCTCCAGACGGTCGACCGGATGTCCGGTCGCCTGGGCGTACAGCATTTTTTTCTCGGTATCGTGATCCGGATACCCAAGGCTGAACTTCATCATGAAGCGGTCAAGCTGGGCTTCCGGAAGAACGTACGTTCCTTCGAAGTCGATCGGGTTTTGCGTCGCCAGCAGCAAAAAAGGCGCGGGCAGCGGATAACAGTCGCCGTCGACCGTCACGTGCCGTTCCTCCATCGCTTCGAGCAGCGCGGATTGCGTTTTCGTCGTCGCCCGGTTGATTTCGTCGGCGAGCAAAATATGGGTCATGACCGGGCCCGGCCGGAACAAGAACGTTTCCTGCTTCGGATGGTAAATGGCTACCCCGGTTATGTCGGTAGGCAGCAAATCGGGATTGCATTGGATGCGGCGGAACTGGCCTTGTACGGATTTGGCCAACGCTTTGATGAGCACCGTCTTCCCGGTTCCGGGCACGTCTTCGAGCAGAACGTGTCCTCCGGCAAGAGCGGCGGTCAGGAGCAGCTCGACTTCGGCGGCTTTTCCCATAATGCAGGATTCCAAATTGGCCTTCAACTGCTTTAAAATGGCTAAATCTTCCACAAATAGTGCATCCATCTCGTCCTGCTCCTCTCCATGGGTCCGTAGTTCCATATCCGGGCGATGCCGGCGGTCGTACAATGTGCCGCTGGTATTTCTATTCTACAAGAATTGAAAATACCCGTATAGCCCTTTACGGTTAGAAAAAGTGTCCGGTTGTTAGAGAAAACGGCACGATTCGACTTTCGGTTCGACCGTGACTCCATTATTATGTATACGCTTGCAGCGAAAAAAGGTTTCATCGTTTGACATGCGGCAAATTCCTCCATACATTTCATGTATGACGGCGTTTTTCTCCGCTTTCAAACCGGCGTCGGACGGAAAAGCAAAAAAACAATCGCTTCCGGCACGCGGCCGGAAACGATTGTTTTCCGAATTTCTATTTCGCGGCGGCTTGAACCTGTACCGTCTTCACGTTCGATTCCGCCACCACGATATCTTTCGAGTCGAGCACTTTCACCTGCAGGTCGCACACCGCTTGCTTCAGCAGGTCGGCCGGAATTTTGGCGGTCAGCTCGCCGTTCGTCTCCCGTTTCGTTTCCAGCGCTTTCCCGTTCGCGTACAGCTTGCCGAGCGCCGGGAAATTTTTGCCCGAGACCGATACGACCGTCTCCGTTCCGGACTTGAACGTTTCCGGCGCGACCCGCTCGATCGTCATCGGCCCGAATCCGAGGAAGTAGTTCGGGTTGACGATTTTGTTTTTCAGCTCCCCGTACGCGTGGCGCTCCCCGAACATGATGTCGTATTGGAGCAGCTCGTACCGCTTCAGGTCGCCGCCGTTCTTTTTCATCTCGTCGGTATACGGCGGGACGATCGGCGTCCGCTTGGACAGCTCCCGCAAAAAATCGGTATAGTACGAGCCCGTCACCTTCGCCTTGTCGAGCACATAAGGGCCGAGAAACGAAGGGCTCATGTCGAGCGTTTCTTTTTGTTCCGGCAAATAGTTGTTCCAGACGACGACGGGCGTCCGGTACATTTTGTCGAGAAAATCCGGATCGTTTTCGCCGCTGATCCATTTCGCGTCCTTGTACGCCTTGTAATCGTCGCCGAGGTACGGCAGATGGTCGCCGAAAAAGGCGATGATCGTCGGCTCGTCGACGTTTTTGTAATGCTCGACTAGCGTCCGCAGCATACGGTCGGCGTCGTAGGCGCCCTTCGCGTACGTCTCCAGCATGCCTTTCGTATCGACCGGAATGTCGCCCTCCGCCTTGAACGGATTTTCTTCGAATTTGCCCGGATAATAATGGAAATGGTTTTCCATCGTGTTGGCGAAGACGAAATCGCGTTCTTTCGTTTTGCCCGTCTGCTCGATAATCAGCTTCGCCACTTCGCTGTCGGCGATATACGGGCCTTCGTAGACGGGATCGAAAAACTCGATCGGAATGTACTGCGCGAAGCCGAAGTTCTGATACACTTTGTCGGCGTTGAAATACCAGCGGTGGAACGGGCTGATCGCCGTCGAATAATACCCTTGGCGCGCCGCAATGCTCGCCAGCGAGTCGATTTCGTGCGTCACGTACTGGTTGTACGGAATCGTTCCCTGCGGAAAAAACCGCATCGAGTTGCCCGTCAGCACCTCGAATTCGACGTTGGCCGTTCCGCCCCCGAACTGCGGGGACAGCAGCGTGCCGGACGCCGTCTTCTGCTGGAGCTCGTGCAAAAACGGCATCGGATCGCGATTGAACTTGACGGTTTGCAGCTGCGTCGGATCCCAAAGCGATTCGCTCAGCACGACGATAATGTTCGGCTTCACGCCCTCCGTAAAGCCCGCTCCGCCGATCGGGGATTCCTTGCTCGACACGATCGCTTCGATCGCCTTCTGGTCGTATTCCTCCAATTTGCCCACGCCCATATACCCGATGTTGAGCACGGTCGCGAGCAGCCATCCGTTCGTGTCGACGTTGGCGGATTGATCGTACATGATCGGACTGATGCCGAACGCGCTTTTGACCGGTATCGGCTTGTCCGTATAGACGGCGGCGACGAGCGCGACGGACGCGAGTCCGAGGACGACCCTCTCTTTCCAGCGGATCGTTTTGACGACATGGTTCGTCCGGTACAGCAGCAGCCAGCTGACGGCGACGAAGACGAGCAGGTCGGCGAACAGCTGGAGCGTGACGATATTTTTCAAATATTCGACCATGTCGCTCGCCTCGCCGGTCAGCACGAAGTCCCAGGGGAGCAGCGGGATGCCGAGCATTTTCGACTTGACGCCGGTTACGAGCGCGAACGCGAAGCCGATCGCCGAGACGATCCAGTACGAAAGGCGCATCCTTCCCGTCAAGGCCGTCAGCAAAAGCCATACGCCGAAAATGATCGCGCCGTTCAGCAGCAAAGCCGGGACGTTCAGCACCGACCATACCATCGCGCCCCATGTCCGATTGCGGCTGAGCGCTTCCATGAGCAGCACGAGCCAGCCGGATAAAACGATCATCAAGTACCGGTGTTTCAAATACGCCCCCGCGGAAGCGAGCCAATTGTTCATCGTTTCCAATCTCCCATTGTTTTCTCTCTATCCGGTTCGATATGAAGAACTTGTAAACGCCGATGCAACAATGAAGCCATTATAACATGACTGGAATACCGCTTACAAAATTATATTATGGCAGCCGCCTCGCCCCCCGGAAGCGCAAAAAAACCCCGTAAGCGGCCGTCGTCCGCATGGTGGACGACCGGTCGCCGTCGGGGTTCTCCGGCGCACGGCGCAGGGGCGGACGATGGCGCCCGTCACCCTTTCGGCCTGACGAACGTCGCCGCCAAAAACGAAAAAATGATCGCGGCCGATATGCCCGCGCTCGTCACCTCGAAAATGCCCGTAATGATGCCGACCCAGCCGTGCAGCTTGTACTCCTGCAGCGCGCCGTGGACGAGCGAGTTGCCGAAGCTCGTTATCGGCACCGTGGCGCCCGCTCCCGCGAATTCGATAAATCGGTCGTACAAGCTTTTGTCGCCGATGATAATGCCGTCGACGAGCGCCCCGACGACGACGAGCGCGCTCATCGTATGGGCCGGCGTCAGCTTGAGGACGTCCATAAGCAGCTGCCCGATTACGCAGATCGCGCCTCCGATGACGAACGCCCATACGAATTGCATCAAATGGTCCATAATCAGCCGCTCCTTCCGCTTTCGATTGCTACGGCATGCGCGATGCACGGGATGCTTTCCCCCTGCTGGAACGACAGCGGCGACAGCAGCGCGCCGGTCGCCACCACCAGCAGCCGGTTCAGCTCGCCCTGCCGCATCAGCTTCAGCAGGTGGCCGTACGTGACGACCGCCGAGCAGGCGCACCCGCTTCCCCCGGCTTGCACCGCCTGCTTCTCGACGTCGTACACGAGCAGTCCGCAATCGTAATACTTCGTCTGGCCGATCGGCACACGATGCTTCTCGAACAGCTCGCGGGCGATCGAATAGCCGACCGAAGCCAGGTCCCCGGTCACGATCATGTCGTAATGGCCCGGTTCGACGCCGAGATCGCGCAGGTGGGCTTCGATCGTGTCGACCGCCGCAGGCGCCATCGCCGCTCCCATATTGAACGGATCTTTGATGCCCATGTCGACGACCCGGCCGATCGTCGCCGAGGTCACTCTCGGACCGTCTCCCTCCGGCCCGAGGACGGCCGCGCCGGAGCCCGTAACGGTATATTGCGCGGTCGGCGGCTTCTGCGAGCCGTACTCGGTCGGATAGCGGAACTGCTTCTCGACCGTGCAGTTATGGCTCGCCGTCGCCGCCATGGCGTGCTTCGCGTAGCCGGAGCTGACGATCATCGAGGCGATCGCGAGGCTTTCCATCGAGGTGGAGCACGCCCCGAACACGCCGAGATAGGGCATCGAAAGCGTCCTTGCCGCGAACGTGGCGCTAATGATCTGATTGAGCAGGTCGCCGGCGACGAAGCATTGGATGTCTCCGTTCGTCAGCCCGGCGTTTTCGACCGCGAGCTTCGTCGATTCCTCCAGCAGCTTCCGCTCCGCCTTCTCCCAGCTGTCCTGTCCGATCGTCAAGTCGCCGTGGACGATATCGAAATCTTTGGCGAGCGGTCCCTCGGCTTCGTCCGGACCGACGACGGTCGCGGTCGATAAAATAACGGGAGGCTTCGCGAACGTCCACGTCTGATGTCCCGTAAGCATCGTTACCGTCCCCCCAAGTCGATCAGCATGTGAACGATCCCGACGACGAAAGCCGCGACCGTCCCGAAGACGATGACCGAGCCGGCCAGCTTGAACATATTGCTGCCCGTGCCGAGCACGAGCCCTTCGCTGCGGTGCTCGATCGCGGCCGAGCACATCGAATTGGCGAAGCCGGTAACCGGCACGGCGCTTCCCGCCCCGGCCCACTGCGCGATTTTATCGTATAAGCCGAGGCACGTAAGCACGACGGAGATGAAGATGAGCACCGCGACGGTCGGACTGCCGGCCGTTTTTTCGGTAAAGCCGAACCAATGAATGAACATTTCGCTGAACAGCTGGCCGATCATGCAGATCGTTCCGCCGGTCAGGAACGCCAGCAGGCAGTTTCGGCCGACCGGCCGCGGCGGCTCCTTCTTTTTGGCGAGCTCCTGGTATTCCTGCTGGACGGGAGTAAGCTTCTTTTTTTTCTGTGCGGCCATCGTTGCCATGCAAACGTTCGCTCCTTTTGTCGTCCGGAAACGGCTCCCCTATCGCTTCAAGAAAGGCTCCGCTTCACGCAGGACGTTTTTCATCGATTCCACGCATTTCCCGTATAGCTTCTTCCCTTTGCGGTCGTCCGTCGCGAGCGAGAACAGCTCCAGATCGGCTTCGCATTTGCGCAAGGTCGCCCACAGCACTTCGCGCTGGCTCGGCTCGGGCGTTTTGACCTGATCGTCGTACAAATCCACGGTGAGCTCCCCGTATGCGTCGACCTGCGCCAAAAAGACGTTTTCCTGCGCAACCCCTAGTTTCTCCAGCTCGGCGCTCAGCCATCCGCGGTTGAAGCCGGCGGTCGCCAGCGGCTCGTCCACTATTTCGCCGTCCATAATGACCGTCTGCGGCTCCTGGACGTTCGGCACGCGGATGCCGAGGCTTCGCGGCGTAAGCGGCTGATTTTCTTTCGACAGCATGACGCTTACCTCCCCGTCCGACTCCAGCACGGCGAATTCGACGTCGGCGACGCGGAACGCGTTTTTTTTGCGCAGCTCCTCCAGCAGCTCGTCCGTCGTGAGCATCACTTTTTTCAAATTGTCTTCGAGCACTTTGCCGTCCTTGATCAAGACGGTCCCGTCCCCGTCGAACAGGTTGCGCATATGCTTGCTCTTCATCGACAGCCATTCGAAGCCGAGCGGGATCAGCGTCCATACGAGCATGGCGGCCACGCCGAGCATAAAGTGGCTTTCCAGCTCCAGCGAGATGAAGCCCGCGATTTGTCCGATCGTAATGCCGACGATGTAATGGAAAAAGTTGAGCTGGGACAGCTGCTTTTTGCCGAGCAGCCGGGTCATGAGGAACAGCACCACAAGGGCGGCGAGAGATCTCAGCACGATCTGCACCCATAACTGCATGTAGTCTCACCGGTTCTTTCTAAGTAATGTGATCAAGCTGGAATGCGATGTTCAGCCTTATTATGGGTAAAAGAAACGGCTGCTTCTCATGTAAATTATTTACAGATATGCAAGCGAACAAGATGGGAAATATAGTGTTGGAAACGGAGGTGAACCGCACATGACCGTAGCATCTCAAGTGAAAACGTGTCTCGCTTCCCTGAAAAGCGCGCAGGCGAGCCTGGAGCAGTTTGCGCTCAACACCCAAAATCAGGAAGCGAAATCCGTCTTCCAAAACTGCGCGCAAACGACGCAGCAGGTCGTCGACCAAATCGCAGCCCGCGTAACGGAGCTGGAAAACGAGGAACCGCAATATAAAGGATTTTAAAAAAACGCAAAAAAGCAGCCGCCGCGAGCGTCAATGACGTTTCGGGCGGCTGTTTGCGCCGCTAATGCCTATGCGCTCCCGCTTTACGGAAGCAAGAGGAGCACGATAACGAGCAAAATGAACAAGACAAGCACGAGTACGTTCCGCTTCATGGAGCCGTCCCCCATCGCAATCGAATGAACGTTCCATCCAGCTTATGCGGCGAGCTCGCGCAATGACCGGGCGAATGCCCCGGTCATATGCCGACCCGGACGAACGGGCTTTCCCAGCTCGGCGCCGGAATGTGGCGGGCCGCCATGATCGCGTCGAGCGCCCGGTACGACGCCGTTTCCATATGCATCGTTTCCATGTTGCGTCTCATGGCGGACAGACGCTCCGGCTGCCGGACGAGCTGACGCACCGTCTCCATCAGCGCTTCCTCGTTCGCGGCCCGGACGGCGACGCCGGCGCCCGTCAAGTAGTCGGCGTTGTCCTCCTCCTGGCCGGGCAGCGGGCGGTACAGCACCATCGGCAACCGCATCGCGATCGCTTCGGACGTCGTCAGGCCGCCCGGCTTCGTCACGATCAGGTCGGCCGCGCCCATATACTGCTCCATATTGGTGATAAAGCCCGTAAGGCGAACGTCGTGGCCGGGCGCTTCGCTGTCCAGCCGCTCCTGCAGCTTGCGGCGCAGCTTCTCGTTATGGCCGCATACGACGACGACCTGCATCGCGCCGGAACGGGCATTTTCGAGCATCAGCCGGACGACCCCCTCGTGCATCATCCCGTAGCCGCCTCCCATCAGAAGCAGCACCGGCTTATGCACGGACAAGCCGAGCTTTTCCCGCAGCGCCGGACGATCCGTTTCGAGCGCGCCGAGCGAAAACGGCGGACGGATCGGGATGCCCGTCACCTCGATCCGGTCGGCCGGGACGCCGGACAGCGCGAGTCCGCGCCGCACTTTGTCCGATCCGACGACGTACAGGTCGGTTCCCGGATGAACCCAATAGCTGTGATCGGTATGGTCCGTAATGACCGTAACGGTCGGGATGTCGGTCAGGCCCGACATTTTGAGCGCCGACATCGCCGCCGCGGCGAGCGGAAACGTGCAGACGACGACGCTCGGCTCCGTTTCCTCCAGCAGCCGGACGATCCGCTTCAAGCCGTACCAGCGAAGCCGGCTGCTCATGGTCGACAGCGTCGTCCCCTTTTTCGTATGACGGAACAAATAGCCGTATACGGAAGGAAATTTTTGCACCCCTTGGTGGAACACCGCCTTGCTGATGCCGTGCAGCCGCGGCAGCGTCCATTCCATGAAATCGACGATCGTGACCTCCGCGTTCGGCCGGGTCAATCTGCACGTTTCGAGCAGCGCCTGCGCCGCCTGCTTGTGTCCTTCCCCGTACGGCCCCGACAAGATCAATATTTTTTGATTCATCTTCTTTACACCCGCCCTGTTCATCAAGCTTATGGCATTATCATAATGCCTTCAGCCGGCCATTCGAAACGGACCGTCGCCGTATTCCGGCCCGTACCAAAGTCTAGTTCGCGCCCCGGTCTTCCCACGGGCTTGTTCGTTTCCTTACGAAAGTATACAGCGAAAAGATTAACATTTATGACGGCAAATTCTGAATCTTTTCTTAAAAAACGTATGCTATAATGAGTCACAACCCGCGACGAGGAGTGGATTTTCGGTGGAACTCGGCACACCTTCCGAGCAGGACGTGTTTACGGAAGAGCTGCGTATTTTGAAAGCCGCCAAAGCGGATGTGGCCGCCCGGAAGCAGCCGGGACGAAAACGGTACGAGCAGCTCGCCTGCCATTACGAAAAGCTGCTGAAAATGACGATGAAGCTTTCGCGTATCAGCGACATTCAAGGCAGAACGCTCAAGGAACGCGAGCAGGAGCTGAAATCGGCCCACGCTGAGCTGCAGCATATGGAAGAGCTGCGCAGGCAGCTGATCTCCGATATATCCCACGAGCTGCGGACGCCGATCACGTCCGTGCAAGGATACGTGAAAGCGTTTCTCGACGACGTCATCAAGCCCGACGAAGCGTATTTGTCGATGCTGTACCATAAGCTGCTGACGATCGACCGTCTCATTACCGATTTGTTTCAGCTTTCGACATTGAAGGCGAACCAGCAGCCGCTTTACTTTCGCTCCATGCCGCTGATGAGCTGGTATTCGTCGCTCCAGGGCAAATACGAGCTGGAATCGGGCAAAAAAGGCATCGCCCTCGCGTTCGAGCCCGCCGTCGGCACCGACGAAGGAACGTCGCTGCGGGCCGAAACGGCCGTCCTTCTGCTCGACACGGTCAAAATCGAACAAGTCGTCACCAACCTGATCGACAATGCGCTGAAATTTACCGCGGGCGGCGGATCGATCCGCATCGGCGGCCGGCTGTCCGAGCGTCCGCCCGAAGCCGGGGTGCTGTGCAGGTTTCCGGACGAACGCGATTCGCCGGGATGGTTTACGTTTACCGTCGAGGACACCGGCGAAGGAATCGATCCGAAAGACCTTCCGTTTATTTTCGAACGGTTTTTCCGCGCGGGCGACATCGCGAAACGCGGCGTCGCTGGCGCCGGACTCGGACTCGCCATATCGAAGGAAATCGTCATGCGGCATCAAGGGCAAATCGGCGCGGACAGCGTCCCCGGCCGCGGCAGCCGCTTTCACTTCTCGCTTCCGGTTCGCGACGCGGCGAATATCGACAAGACGCGGCCATAATCGACAAATTTTCGCAGGCCGTCTTCAACTGGGCCTTTTTTCCTGTTACACTGATAACGAAATCATCCATAGACCTTTCATCCATACCGTCCGAACAGGGGGAACATGCATTGGAACGCGACTTATTGCAAGTCCAGAACATGCTGCGGGACAAAGGCATACTGATCAGCTTCGCCGGACGTTTGTCGCAAAGCCTGATCGAAGAGTACGGGGCCGCCGTCAAATCGTATCTCGAAAACGAAGAACGCCCTCAAAACGAAGTGTATCATATTTTTTCCATTTTTATCGAGCAGACGCAAAACATTAAAAACTATTGCTCGCTTAAACAGGAAAGCCCTTTCGGGGAGACGATCGCCCAATCGTGCATCGTGACGATCGGCAAATCGGACAACGGCCACTTCATCTGCTCCGGCAACATGGTCGCGAATGCGGATCTGGCCAAGCTGACCGCCCGGATCGATCCGCTCGTTTCGTTGGACAAGGCCGGACTGAAGCAGCTGTACAAGGAGAAGCTGCGCGAAGCGAGCGGCCCGGAAAGCGCCGGACTCGGGTTGATCGACATCGCCCGGAAAGCCCGCGGCCCGCTTATTTATTCGATTACCGAGCTCGACGCGAATTTATCCTTTTTCACCTTGAAAGCGATCGTATAGGAGTGAACTTCATGCAGCCATATACCATTGCGGGAACGAAAAGCTCCCCTGCCGTCGATTTCAACCCCGCCGACAACGTGTTGACGCTTATCGGGCAATCGTATCCGGAAAACGCCTTCAAATTTTACGAGCCGATTCTCGAATGGCTGGACGATTATTTGGCGCAGCTTTCCCCCGAGGACGAAGCCGTCGCCCGGTTTCAAATCCCGTATATGAACACGAGCAGCACGAAATGCCTGATGATGCTGCTGGAAAAGCTGGACGGCGCCTATGCGCAGGGCAAGCGCGTCGCCGTCCGATGGTCGTGCAACCCGGAAAACGAAGGCGAATTCGAATGCGCGGAGGAGCTGAAGGAAGATTTGAGCTTGCCGTTCGACATAATCGCTCTCGAGGACCGGTAAATGAGCGAAGAAACCGTCGTTTCGGACCGGGCGGCCGTCCGAAGCCATACGCTGTACGACACCGGGGTGGCCAAAGTGTCGGCGTTCGCGGCCGCGCTGCTCGTCGTCTCGATCGTCGTCACCGGCGCGATCGCCTATGCGATTACGAAAGGCCAATCGGTCAAAAAGCTGAAAGAGAACGATCTCGTCTATATCGCGGGCTCGATCGCCGCCAAAATCGACGGCAGCATCGAACGCGCCGCGGAAACGTCGCGGCTGCTCGCGGAAGATCGTGAAATTATCGAATGGATACGTCAAGGGGAAAAGCAAGATGCGGGCGGCGCGTCCGCTTTGGCGAAAATCGCCGTTCTGAAGCAAAAGCTCGGATACGACAGCAGCTTTATCGTCAGCATCCCGACCGGCCGCTATTACGCCGAAAACGGCGAAATCATCGACGTCATGTCGCGCGGCGATCCGGACGACAGCTGGTATTTCCAATTTTTGCAGGACAACAAGCCGCTCAATCTGGAAATCGACTATAACGAAGAGCGCCGGGACACGTTCGTCTTCATCAACGCGCTCATGAAATCGGGCGGCGAGCCGCTCGCGATCGTCGGCGTCGGGCTCAGCCTGAACGATTTGTCGGCCAAGTTCCAGGAATACAAATACGGGCAAAACGGCAGCCTGTGGCTCATCGACGACGAGGGCACCATTTTTTTGTCGGACGAGCTGGCCCAAAACGGCAAAAACATTCGTGACTTCATGCCGGCGAGCGCCGCCGTCCTGGTCGCCGTTCCGGACGCGGGCTCGCAAAACGTGCTCGAATTCAAAGGCGCGGACGGCCGAACGAACGATCTCGTCTCGTTCCGGGTGCCGTCGACCGAATGGACGCTCGTCGTATCGGTGGACCGCGACGAAGCGATTTCGTATTTGCGCACGATCCAGGGACAAACGGCGGCGGCCGTCGCCGTCTCGCTCATCTTCGTCGTCTTTATTTTCTACTATACGTCGCGCAAGCTTGCCGAGCCTTACAAACGGGCGATCCGGCTCAATATGGAGCTGGAAAACCAAATTTCCGCCCGCACGCGGCAGCTTGCCGAACAAAACGAAAAAATGATGGACAGCCTCGACTACGCCGGCCGGATTCAGCAGTCGTCGCTGCCGTCGGAGGCGGAGCTGCGCGAGGCGTTTCCCGACCATTTCGTGCTCTGGAAGCCGAAAGACGTCGTCGGCGGCGACTTTTATTGGATCAAACGGGTTCGGGAAGGATGGCTCGTCGCCGTCGGCGATTGCACCGGTCACGGAGTGCCCGGAGCGTTCATGTCGATCATGGCCGTATCGCTGCTCAATCAGATCGCCGAACGGGACGGGGCGGCGGACTGCGATCCGAGCCGGCTGCTGTCCGAGCTCGATCGGTCCGTCAAGCAGACGCTGCATCAGCGGGGGAACGGCGGATTGACCGACGACGGCGTCGATATCGGCCTATGCCTGATCACGCCGCGGCAAACCGTTTTCACCGGCGCCAAGTTTACGCTGTACGTGCGCACCGCGGAAGGGCTGCGGGAAATCGAAGGCAGCCGCAAGTCGGTCGGCTACCGGAATACGCCTTCCGACTATGCGTTCGCCAGCGCGGCGATTCCGACGAAGACGGGCGACGAGCTGTATTTGTTGTCCGACGGGTTAACCGACCAAAACGGGGGAGACAAAAATTATTCGTTCGGCAAAAGCCGGTGGAGGCTTTGGCTGGAGTCGAGCAAGGACGCGAGCATGGACGAGCGCAAACGTCTGCTCGACGAGGAATTGCGAGCCTATATGGGAACCGAGCCGCAGCGCGACGATATTACCGTCTTCGGCTTCCGGCTCCCGTAGCGGCGCGGGGCGAATCGGTTACCGGTAAGGCGTCCCCTCGTACCGGTATCCCATTCCCCGTACACTGACGATATAACGCGGGTCGGCCGGATTTTGCTCGAGCTTTTTGCGCATGTTGTAAATGTGGACCATGACCGTTCTCGGATCGTCGTTGCTGTCCCGGCCCCAAACGTGTTCGTACAGCTCGGATGCCGAAAACACTTCGTTCGCCCGGCTCGCCAAAAAGAGCAGCAGCTGAAACTCTTTCGCCGACAGCTTGATTTCCCGACCGTCCGCATGGACGGTCATTTTTTTGGAATCGATATGGATGCCTTCCGCCGGAATCGCCGGCTCCGGCGAACAGCCGACGACGGCGGACGCCGGGTCGTAGCGGCGGTAAATCGGCGCCCTTCGCATGTTCGCCTTCACTCTCGCCACGACGACGGCCGGGTCGAACGGCTTCGGAATATAATCGTCGGCCCCGAGCTGGAGTCCCCGGATAATGTCCTCCGCCTCTCCGCGGGCGCTGACGAACAGGATCGGCACGTTGGATACGCTGCGTATTTGCTCGCAAACGATAAGGCCGCTCGCTCCCGGCAGCTGGATATCGAGCAGCACCAGATCCGGCTGAACCGTTTCGAATTCCCGCAGCGCGGATATGCCGTCGCTCGCCCCGACCGCGTGAAAGCCGCTCTTGATCAAGTAGAGACGCAGCAGCTCGCGAATTTCGTTATCGTCCTCGACGATCAGAACGGTGGACCTTTCCCCATGATCCAAACGGGCTCCCCCCTGTAACCAGTTGTCCACCCTATTGTATCACCCCGAGGGAGGAATTGGTATCCGGCCCCCGTATCGCGGCTTGTTCAATCCTCCTGCGGGCGTATCATCCGCTCGGGGCGCACGAGCTGCTCGAACCGCTCCGCGGTCAGCAGACCGCTGCGCACGGCCGCCTCCTTCAGCGTCAACCCTTCCCTGTGCGCCAGCTTGGCGATCTGCGCCGCTTTCTCGTAGCCGATATGCGGGTTGAGCGCGGTGACGAGCATCAGCGACTGCTCCATTTGGCGCCGGATCGTTTCGTAGTTCGGCTCGATCCCCCGGGCGCAATGCTCGTCGAACGAGACGATCGCGTCGGCGAGCAGCCGCGCCGACTGCAAAAAGTTGTAGATGACGACCGGCTTGAATACGTTCAATTCGAAATTGCCTTGGCTCGCCGCGAAGCCGATCGCCGCGTCGTTGCCCATCACCTGGCAGACGACCATCGTCATCGCCTCGCTCTGCGTCGGGTTCACTTTGCCCGGCATGATCGAGCTGCCCGGCTCGTTTTCCGGAATGCGGATTTCGCCGAGCCCGCTGCGCGGACCGCTGGCGAGCCAGCGCACGTCGTTGGCGATCTTCATCAAGTCGGCGGCCAGCGCCTTGATCGCACCGTGCACGTATACCAGCTCGTCGTGGCTCGTGAGCGCATGAAATTTGTTCGGGGCGGAAACGAACCGTTTGCCTGTCAGCTTGCCGAGCTCGTCCGCGACCGTCTCGCCGAACCGCGGATGCGCGTTGATGCCCGTCCCTACGGCCGTTCCGCCGATCGCCAGCTCGCGCAGCGCCTCCGCGCTTTCGCGGATCATCGCTTCCGTCTTCTCCAGCATCCGGTGCCAGCCGCTCATTTCCTGGCCGAGCGTAAGCGGCGTCGCATCCTGCAGATGCGTTCGGCCGATTTTGATCACGTCGCGGAACGCTTCGCTCTTGTCGCGCAGCGTCCCCTTCAGCTTCGCGACGGCGGGCAGCAGCCGGTCCTCGACGGCCAGCAGCGCGGCGACGTGCATCGCCGTCGGAAACGTGTCGTTGGAGCTTTGCGACTTGTTCACGTCGTCGTTCGGATGAACGCGCGCCTCGCTTCCCCTCTCCGCGAGCAGCTGATTGGCGCGATTGGCGATTACCTCGTTGACGTTCATGTTCGTCTGCGTGCCGCTGCCCGTTTGCCAGACGACGAGCGGGAACTGGTCGTCCCATCGGCCGCCCGCCACCTCCTCGGCGGCGCGCACGATCGCGTCGGCTTTATCGTCGTCCAGCTTGCCGAGCTGCCGGTTGGCGAGCGCCGCGCTCTTCTTCAGCATGGCGAAGACGCGGATGAGCTCGATCGGCATCCGCTCCGCGCCGATCTTGAAATTGTCGAAGCTGCGCTGCGTTTGCGCCGCCCACAGCTTGTCCGCGGGCACTTTCACTTCGCCGAGCGTATCTTTTTCGATGCGGTATTCCATAATCCTGATCCTCCTTTTCGTATACCATTGTTTCCTTGCGGAGGCGCCCGTATCCTATTGTTCGGGCCGTTCCGGGGGAAGGCGCGAAAAAAACCTTCGCCGTCCGGCGGAGCTGGATGCGGCGAAGGTCGACAGGATGCATACTTGTTACGAAAGCAGCAGCTGCTTCAAATCCGTCGGGCGCATCGCCTTCAGCTGCTTCTCGTACAGCTCGCGATACAGGCCGCCTTGGCGGATGAGCTGCTCGTGCGTGCCCGATTGGACGATTTTCCCGTTCTCCATCGCGATGATCAAATCCGCCCGCACGACCGTGGCGAGCCGGTGCGCGATGACGAACGTCGTCCGGTTTTTCATCAAATTGTTCAGCGCCTCCGTCACAAGCTCCTCGGATTCGGCGTCCAGCGCCGACGTCGCTTCGTCGAGGATGAGGATGCGCGGATTTTTCAGCAGGGCGCGGGCGATCGCCAGCCGCTGCTTTTGCCCGCCGGACAGCCGCACCCCGCGTTCGCCGAGCACGGTGTCGTACCCTTTCTCCCATTTCGAGACGAACTCGTGGGCGTTCGCCGCTTTCGCCGCCTCGTACACTTCCTGCATCGACGCTTCCGGCCGGCCGTAGGCGATATTTTCGTACACGGTTCCCGAGAACAAAATGTTTTCCTGCAGCACGACCGCGATCTGCTTCCGCAAATCGTGAATGTCGTACTCCTTGATGTTGCGCCCGTCCAAATAAACCGCGCCTTCGTCCACGTCGTAAAAGCGCGGGATGAAGTTGATCAGCGTCGATTTCCCGGCGCCGCTCGGGCCGACGAGCGCGATCACTTGTCCGGGCTTCGCGTGGAAGCTGATGCCCTGAAGCGCCACGCGGGATTCGGTGACCGTCGGCAGCGGGTCCGGCTGCGTCTTCGGCGGCAGCCAGTAGAACGGCTTCGGCGGCTTTTGCCGCTCGACGATGTCCGGGTCGTACGGCTTGCTTCCGTTTTGCTTCGGCACCGGCAGCTCCGTTTCGTACGTAAACGAGACGTTCTCGAAGCGGATGTCGCCCCGGCATTGCGGCAGCGGCAGCGGATGCTCGGCGTTTTTCACGTCCGGCTCGATATCGAGCACCTCGAAAATGCGTTCGATGTTCGTCATTGCGTTCTGAATCGTGACGTTCACTTCCGCAAACCGCTGAATCGGCCCGTACAGCTGGCCGAGATAGGCGTTGAAGGCGATCAGCGAGCCGACCGTCATGTCGCCCTTCAGCACGAACAGGCCGCCGATCGACCACGTAATCAGCGTTCCCGAGTAGCCTACCGCCTGGCTGATCCGGCCGAGCGTATTGGAGAGCAGCTGGGCGCTCATCGCGTGATTGACGTATTGGTCGGACTGCTTGTCGAACCGCGCCAGCTCGGTATGCTCGCGGTTGAACGACTGGACGATTTTCATGCCCGAGATGCGCTCGACGAGCACCCCGGAAATGCGCTCCATTTGCCGGTTCACCGAGCGGGAGGCGAAGCGGATGCGCACGTTCAGGTTCGTAAACGACAAATAATAGATCGGCAAAATCCACAAGGACAGCAGCGCCAGCTTCCAGTTCAGCGAAAACAGGAGACATGCGGCGAAGACGACCATGATCAGATCGAACGCGACGTTGATGACGTTCGAGCCGACCAAATTTTGCGCTCCGTTGACGTCGTTGATCACCCTCGACAAAATGCTGCCGACTTGCCGGCTGTCGTAAAACCGCTGCGACAGCTTCTGGATATGCTCGTACAGCTGCCGGCGGATCCCCGCCACCATCCGGTTACCGAGCCGCGACATGACGTTGTTGCGAAGGTACGTAACGATAACGCTCATCGCATAGACGGATGCGAAAATCGCCACTACTTGTTTCAGCGTCCAACCGGACTCCGCCTGACCGAGCACGTCGTCGATCATGATTTTGGTCAGCCACGGACCGGTGAGCGGAACGATGAATTGCAGCAAGCCGAGGGCGACGATCGCCAGCAAGTAGTACCGGTACGGCTTAACGAATTGCAAATACCGCCGTACAAGCCTCTTGTTCCGGTCGACCGTCTCCCGTGAGTCACCCTCGTTTTTCACGCTTCTTCCCCCTTGTGCGGCCTGATCGCGCCGCTTGTAGCGAATCGCTTCGCCGTTGTGTATCCGTGCGGCGGGACCGTTCGAAAACGGCTGCGACGGCACGGGAAACAACCCAATGCCGACGTTCGGGTCGACATGCTGGGTTACTTCCTGCTCGTTATTCGCTGTCGGACGCGCCGACGGCGACTCTGGCGCCAATCCGGTCGGATTCGAACAGCGCATCCATCGCGCGCGCTTGCGCCAATATCGCGGCTCCGCCGTCCGGCATCGTTTCGCCGGCAAGCACGTTTGCGGCGAATCGTTCCGCCTGGAGCCGGAACGGGGTGATGCGATCGGTGACGAACGACTCGGTTTCGCCGTTAATCGTCACTTCCAGCGTAATCGACCGGCTGTCGCCGAACTGCTTCACTTCCAGCTCGCCCTTCGTCCCCCGGATCCGGTAGCCGCACCCGTACGCCATATCGACGGCGGCCGTCATCAATGCGGTGCCCCCGCCGGGGAACTGCAGCGTACCCGCGAAACGGAGGTCGACGCCGTCCTCGCCTTGGCGAATCATGCGCGCGTCGGCGCTTATCGGCTCCTCGCCGAACTGAAAGCGGCTCCACGATACCAAATAGCAGCCGACGTCGTACAGCGCTCCGCCTCCCCAAGCCGGATTGAGCCGGGTGCTGTTCTCGGACGCCTGAAACGAGAAATTGCCGATGAAATGGACCGGCTCGCCGATCCGGCCCGTACGCAGCGCGTCGCGGACGGCATGATGCCCTTCCATCGTGCGCCAGACGAAAGCTTCCTCCGCACGGACGCCGCGTCGGATCGCCAGCTCGACGATTTCTTTCGCCTCCGCGGCGTTCAGCGCGAACGGCTTTTCGAGCAGCACGTGCTTCCCGGCCTTGATCGCTTCGATCGCCCATTCCTTATGCAAATGATTGAGCAGCGCGATGTACACGGCGTCGATATCCGGATCGTCCAGCAGCTCGCGGTAGCCGGCGTAATGTTTCGGCACGCCGTACGTATCGGCGGCTTTCCGGCCGTTTTCGGCCGTCCGGCCGGCGACGCCGACCCACTCGGCGTTGCTTGCCGTCAGCAAAGCCGGACCGGCTTTGCCGACGATGTTGCCGGTGCCGAGCACGCCGAAGCGCAACTTGGTCATGGTCATCCCCCTCGCAAATACCTAGTGAACCAGCATTTTCCTACTCATTTTAATTGACGGACCGAACAATGTGAAGATGGCTGGGGAGGGGGGAGCCGCCTTGTGGCGACCGCACGGCGCATAATCGACGCATTATCCCCCCTCTGCTCCAAAATGCTTATTATTTTGCGCATGCAGAGGCATTGTCGGCAAAAACGGGCGGCCCGGTCCGGCGATGCGGAGCAAAACGACCGGTTCCGTTGACGCGAGAAGCCGTATCCGGCCTTCGGTGAAGCCGGAACGGTTCCGGGTTAGGTTCGCTTCCAGGCGAACCGCGCCTCCGACGGCGGCGCGGCTATAACAGCGAAAAGGGGCGGGCACGTCGGGCCCGCCCGCCTTCCAATCGCAAACGCCGCCGCGTTATTCGTCTTCCTTGAATACCGGCGTGACGACCAGCTCGAAATCGAACCGCTTCTCGTCGAGCCGGTACTGCTCCAGCAGCTGCGGACCGCACGAGTTCGACCCGACGCCGCTCATTTTGTAGTCGAGGTGGACGATCGTTTCGTCCCGGCGCTTCAGCTTGTAGTCGTGCGTGGCCGCGGTCAAATCGCCCGGCGTATAGTGCGACGCATTGAACGAAAATCTTTCGGGCGAAGCGAACTTCAGCCCCATCCCGAGCTCGTTCGAGACGATCGCCCATTCCGTGTCGTACCGCGAGCCGTTTTCCTGCGGCATAATGTAATGCTCGAACATGTCGTCGACGGACATGACGTATTTGCCTCTCTTCGCGCTGTGCCGCTTGTCGATATAGCTTTCGTGCGGTCCGAGGCCGACGTATTCGACCTCCTCGCTGCCCTTCGGCATCGTCAGCTGCAGGCCGAACCGCGGCAGGAAGCCCAAGCTCTCCTTCACGCTCACGCTCGTGCGAAGCGAGACCGCGCCCGATCCGTCGATGCGCCATACCGCTTCGCCGCGCAGCAGCGGCGATTTCGTATAGCCGCCGAGCGAATAGGAGGCCTTGATTTCGACCGCCGAATCGCCGATGCGGCTCCAGCCGCAATCGTACACCTTCATGTCGGCCCGGTCGAACCCTTCGTTCAGCCACGCCTGCTTTACGTTTCGGTCGTTGTCGGTCGGCGCGCGCCAGACGACGAACCGCGCGGGTGCCGCGAGCAGCGGGACGCCGTGCTTGGACAGCTGTACGAACGTGCCGGCGCCCAGATCGAACGCATGCCGGAAGTCGAAGCCTTCGACGACGAGCAAGTCGCCGATTTGGCTTGCCTCGACGGCGGCACCGGCACCGGCTGCTGCAGCGGCGGCGTCGGACGCCGGCGCGGCGGACGGCAGCCCGAACTGCGCGAACGCCACCTCGTGGCCGAATTCGGCCCAGCGCGTCTGCTCCTTGAGCCGGCAGGAGACGGTCAAAATCGGCCGTCCCCGGACCGCGTGCGGAGAATCGTACGGCAAGGCGACGACCTGCGTCTCGTGCGGTCCCGCCTCCAGCCGCCATACGTTTCCTTGGCTCGCGACCGCGCCGTCGACCGTTACGGTCCAATGCAGGCACAGAGCGGACAAATCGACGAAATCGTACAGATTCGTTACGCGGATCCGGCCCGCGGCCAAATCGTCGGCTTCGATCCGGACCGGCGCGATTACCTGCTTCAGCTCGAGCAGCCCCGTATGCGGCTTCCGGTCGGGCGACACGAGCCCGTCGATGCAGAAGTTGCCGTCGTTCGGCTTGTCGCCGAAGTCGCCGCCGTAGGCGAAAAACGGAACGCCTTCCGCCGTTTCGGCGCGAACGCCGTGATCGCACCATTCCCAGACGCAGCCGCCCATCAGCAGCGGATAGCTGTAGATGACGTCCCAATAATCGTTCAAATCGCCCGGGCCGTTCCCCATCGCATGGCTGTATTCGCACAAAAACAAAGGCTTTTTGTTCCCGGGGTCCGACGCGTATTCTTCGATCGCCCGGACCGAAGCGTACATGCGGCTTTCGAGATCGAGGACGTCCGTATTCGCCGCCCCCTTGTACTGCGGCGCCGCGCCTTCGTAGTGGACCGGCCGCGAGCCGTCGCGTCCTTTCGTCCATTCGGCCATCGCGATATGGTTCGCGTCGTACCCGGATTCGTTGCCCATCGACCAGACGATGACCGAAGGATGATTTTTGTCCCGCTCGACCATCCGGACCGCCCGCTCCACGAAAGCGTCCTTCCAGTCCGGGTTCGCCGACAGCTTGTGGAACGCGCCCTCGGCCCAATTGTAAGCCGCGCCGATGCCGTGGCATTCCAGATCCGCTTCGTCGATTACGTAAAAGCCGTATTCGTCGCACAGGTCGAGAAAGCGCGGATCGTTCGGATAATGGGACGTCCGGATCGTATTGACGTTATGCCGCTTCATCAAATCGAGGTCGCGGATCATATGGTTCAGCGGAATCGTCTGCCCGAGCGAAGGATGGGAATCGTGACGGTTGACGCCCTTCAGCTTGACCGCCCGGCCGTTTATCGTAAAAACGCCGTCTTTGATCTCGATGCGCCGGAAGCCGACCGGAAACCGCAGCACTTCGCCGGCCGCGTGCACGTACAGCTCGTACAAATACGGCCGCTCGGCGTTCCAGAGCGTCGGCCGCGCAACCGGCAGCCCGATCGTCCCGCGTCCGTCCAGCTCGGCTTCGGACGCGGCGACGGTCGCGCCGTCCGCGTCTTTCAGCTCCGCTTTTACGGTTACAGGCCCGGTCGTCTCGATGTCCGCCCGCAGCTCGGCTTCGCCGAAGTCCGGGGACAGCTCCTGCCTGACAAAAACGTCGCGAACGTGCGCCTTCTCCCGCGCCAGCAAATAAACGTCGCGGAAAATGCCGGAGTATCTCCATAAGTCTTGGTCTTCCAAATACGTGCCGTCGCACCATTTCAGGACGAGGACGCACATCCGGTTCGTTCCGGGCCGCACGTGGGCGGTAATATCGAATTCGGCCGGAACGCGGCTGCCCTGGCTGTATCCGACGAAGGCGCCGTTTACCCATAGGTAGAAGCAGGAGTTGACTCCTTCGAACACGACGTAATTGCTTTTGCCCACCCAACGCTCGCCCGTTTTGAAGTCCCAGATGTACAGCCCGGCCGGGTTGGCGTCCGGTACGTACGGCGGGTCGCACGGAATCGGGTAATTGACGTTCGTATAATGCAGCTGGTCGTAGCCGTTCGTTTGCCAGCACGAGGGGACGACGAGCTCGTCCCAACCGCCGGCGTCGTAGCCTTCCTCGCAAAACGACAAGTCCGCCTGCCGCACGCTCGGATAATAGCGGAACTTCCATGCGCCGTTCAACGTTCGGTAAAACGGGGAACGCCCCCGCTTGCCCGCTTTCGCCGCGGAAGCGTCGCCGTACGGAATATAATGCGCCCGCGCCGCCTCCCGGTTCACCTGCAAAATGCCGGGATTTTCCCAAAGCTTGTCGATCCGTTTCGTCGTCATCTTATCGCTCCTTGTCGCCTAAATCGCTTCCATGCCCCCATTATAGATGTGGTATACTGGAACATCATACAACCAAAACGGACATAATCCCGTACAAAAAGGACATGATGGACTTGACGCCAGTCGACATGCCGCTGCTCGCGCTGCGGTCGAATTTGCAGACGCCGCCGGAGCAGGACGTCCCGATCCGCGTCTATACGGTCGGCACCGAAAAGCAATCCGCGATAACGCGGATGAAAGGCTTTTCGGCGAACCAGCTGTTTTTGACGTTCGCCGGCTCCGGTCTGTTCCGGCCGCTCGGGCAGGACAATTGGGACATCGTCGAAACGGACACGCTGCTGTACATCCCGGCGGGCCTGCCTCACGAATACGTGCCCCAAGGCCCCGATCCGTGGTACGTAGGCTACGTGACGTTCGTCGAGATGCGGGAAGGCTTGCTGGAGGGCTGGGGCTTCGGCAAGCAGCCGTACCGGCAAAAGCTGGCTTCCGCGCGGGCGCTGCTCGCGCCGCTGGCCGCCGTTTGGTCGTGCTCCGGCCCGGAGTTCGACGCCTGGCGTTCCGCCGAGCGGCTGTTCGCGTTTTGCCTCGAGCTGAAAAAGCAGGCGGCCGGCGCCGCGGGAGCCGAAACCGCCGACAGCGTGGTCAAAACGCCGCGCTACCGCGATTCGGCCGCCGGCAGCGCCGTCCGGTTTTTGCACGACCATTTGAACCGCGAGCTGACGATGTCGGAGCTGGCCAGCTACGTCGGCTATTCCGCCAAGCAGCTGAGCCGCTTGTTTCGCAAGGAGCTCGGCACGACGCCGATGCAATATTTGCAGCGCGTGCGGCTGAAGACGGGAGCGCTGCTGCTTGCCGAGCAGCCGCATATGACGGTCCGGCAAATCGCCGCGCATATCGGCATGGAGCCGGAATATTTCACCCGGCTGTACCGCCGGGCCTACGGGACGACGCCCTCGGAGGCGAGACGAAAACGGTCCGGGGAATAGCGCTTTCCCCCGGACCGTTGTTCCCGTTTTCTCGCACAGTCGATTATTTGCCGGTTTCGGCGGCGACCGCCTTGTTGATTTCCTCGTCCGCCTGGGCGAGCGCGGTGTTGACGTCGATCGCGCCGCTCGCGTATTCGGCGAACTTCGTTCGCACGATCGATTCGGCTTTGCCTCGGTATTGCGAAGCGATCGGATATTTGACCGGCTTGCTCTTGAATATGCTCTGCACGCTTTTCCCTTTGAACACGTCTTTGCTTTGGCCGAACGCCTGCTTGACGTCCGCCTTCAACAGCGGCGACACTCTCCCCGACTTCGAGCTTTCGAGCTGCACCTCGTCCGAGACGGCCGTCTCGACGACCTGCATCGCCCGCTCCTTATGCTTGCTCGCCTTCGTAATCATAATGACGCTGACGCTGGCGTTGCCGTACACGTTCGGCTTTTCCGGATAGCTCGGATACTGCGCGACGTCCCAATCGAGCCCGTTTTTCGCGGCCACCTCCAGCTCGCCGGCGATCGCGAGATCGGCGTACATCGCGACCGTCTTCTCCTTCAGAAAGTCGTCCTTCGCCTTGCCGGTCGTCATATTGCCCGGAATCGTATAAAACGCTTTCATCAATTCGAAAACCCGCTTCCATTCGTCCGTCCGCATCGTCGCTTTGTCCGTCTTGTAGTCGATCGCCGCGATGCCGAGCGGCTGCGACGCCCACACCATGTTGCCGATATCGAAGCCGCGGTACTGCGTCCCTCCGTCGTTGCGGGTCATTTTGCGGGCCGTCTCGAGCACCTGCTCCCAGGTCATGCCGTCCTTCGGATACGGAACGCCGAACTTGTCGAACAAGTTTTTGTTGTAGTAGAGCGCATGGTAAGCGAGGCTGACCGGCAGACCGAACAGTTCGTTGTTCGTCGAAGCGATCTTCACGTCTTCGATGTAGCCCGCTTCGAAACGGTTCAAATCGACGCGCCGCGACCCGATCAGCGGAGTCATGTCGTACAGCAGGTCTTTGTCCCGGTAGGAGGCCAGCTTTCCGTTGTACGATACGATCAGATCCGGCGTTTCCCCCGCCAAAATCAACTCGTCGAGCGTGGAGCCCTTCTCGTTTCTGTACAGCTTCAAATCGATGCTCGGATGCCGCTGCTTGACGGCCGCCGCCAGCTGGTCGATAAATTCCTGCTCGGTGCCGGAATCGTTCAGCAGCACGAGGCTGACCGGCTCCTCGCTCGCTTTGGCCGTTCCGTCCGCAGGGCCGCCGGCCGATTTTCCGCAGCCGGAGCCGACAACGGCGAGAACAAGCGCAAGAACGAGTCCTTTTCCATAATGGACCTGCATCGTTGTTTCCCCACTTTCCCCTATGTTTATACGTATAAATATTCGTCGCGGAAATCGCCTTCCGCCCGGCGTTACAGCGATTCCCGCTCGACCAGCTCGGCGCGCAGCACGCGATCGCCCGCGGGGCGCTTGCGCATTTTGTCCAGCATCACTTCCATGGCGATTTCGCCGACCTTTTCCCGCGGATAATGAATGACCGTCAGCGGAGGCGCCGTTTGCGACGACATCAAAATGTCCTCGGAGCCGGCTACGGCAAGCTGGCCCGGAATGCGGACGCCGAGCTCCCGGCATGCGGCCACGATGCCCGCGGTCATCAAATCGTTCGCGCCGACGATCGCCGTAAACCGGTCCTTCTCCTGAAGCGAACGTTTGACGGCGCCGCAGGCGGACAATAGCCCCCCGTCCGCGTACAAAATGTCGCTTTCCGCCAGGCGCAGCCGCTCCGCTTCCATCGCCCGCCGGAACGCCTCGAGCCGATGGCGCAGCGGGTGATCGGCATCGTTGATCGCCATATAGGCGATTCGCTCGTGCCCTTTCGCCTTCAGCAGCCGGATCAGCCGTCCGTACTCGAACGTCCAGTCCAGGTCGATGCACGTCACGTCATCCGTGCGGCGGTGCGCCGGCGTCGTTATCGAAACGAACGGGATGTTCAGCTTGGCGAAATGGCGCAGCGTTTCTTCCTGCAGCGACTGTCCGAGCAAAAAAATGCCGTCCACTCTTCCGTGCAGCAGCGCCTTCAGCCGGCTCTCCTGGGCTTTGTGAAACGTCTGGAAAAACAGCACGTAGTTATGCTTTGCCGCATGCTCCTCGATGCGCAGCAGCAAGCCGGCCTCGTGCGGATTGCCCAAATGATTGATCAAGACGGCGAGCTGCTCCGTCTTGCGCATTTTCAGCGCGCGCGCCGCCATATTCGTTTCGTACCCGAGCTCCTCGATCGCTTGAAGCACCTTGCGGCGCGTCTCTTCTTTCACGTAATTGCTGTCATTGAGGACGTACGACACGACCGCGATCGATACGCCCGCCCTTTCCGCGACTTCCTTCCGTGTTGCCATGCGCCCCTCCGCCGCTTCCGTTCTATTTTGGAAAATACCGCTCATTAGCACAGTATATCATAATCGAACGGAACGTTGTCCTTCGGCCGTTGTGACGAGGCCCGCCTCGCAGGCCGGGATTTTCGGGCTACCGCGTCGGCGGAGAGCTTCCGCTTAGGCGAGAAATCGCTTGCCCGTGCACGGATACGCATTTCCGAGCTTTTACAATCGCTCTTTTCGGCAGCCCCCTCAACCATTGCTTCATTCGCGTTATTATGTCCCCAAGCATCGCGAAACCGCTTTCTCGAACGCCGGCCGTAACCGGCTCGGCATGAATTCCGCCGCCGTCCGGACGCGAACCGCGAGTGGGCGGTCGATCGTCCGCCCCCTTTCCGCCGCTTATTTACACGTATAAATATCGGTCGCCTCCATTTGCTAAGCGCTTCCCATCGGTCCGATCTATGGCGGACGCATCCATTTATACGTATAAATATTGTATGGCTTTGCCTTTTCCGCGTCAATACCGATTCGGGAAAAAGGACGGCGCCATCGAAATCGCGATTTCGACTTCCCTTCGCTCTTTTCGGTTTTCGGTCATACGGCTGACGTACCGAGCCGAGCAATCGTTATCGAGCCGGAAAACGATCGTTGTTCCGCCGATCCTGCCCGGAGATGACGCCCATGCTGGCGGACTGCCAAAAAGAGGGGCCGCATCCGGCGGCCCCTCTCCCGATTTACCACTCCGCTACGGTGCCGTCCTCCTGGCGCCATACCGGGTTTTTCCAATCATGGCCGATTGCGGCCATTTCCCGCACCTTCTCTTCGTTCACCTCGATGCCGAGCCCGGGGCCGGTCAGGTTGGCGACAAAGCCGTCCTTGTAGGCGAACACGGAAGGATCCTTCAAATAATCGAGCAAGTCCGAGCCTTGGTTGTAATGAATGCCGAGGCTCTGCTCCTGGATGAACGCGTTCGGCGAGCACGTGTCGAGCTGCAGACACGAAGCGAGCGCGATCGGCCCTAGCGGGCAGTGCGGCGCGACGGCGACGTCGAACGCCTCGGCCATGGCGGCGATTTTGCGCGTCTCGAGAATGCCGCCGGCATGCGACAAGTCCGGCTGTATAATGTCGACGACGCCCTGCGCCAGCAGCTCCTTGAAGCCCCAACGGGTATACATCCGCTCGCCGGTCGCGATCGGACACGACGTATACCGGGCGATTTCGCGGAGCGCCTCGTTGTTTTCCGGCAGCACCGGCTCCTCGATGAACATCGGCCGGAACGGCTCGAGCTCCTTGACGAGTATTTTCGCCATCGATTTATGGACGCGGCCGTGGAAATCGATGCCGATGCCGACGTCGCGCCCGACCGCCTCGCGCACCGCGGCGATCCGGGCGATCGCGGCGTCCACCTTGCCGAGCGAATCGATATAATGCATTTCTTCCGTTCCGTTCATTTTCACCGCCGTAAATCCGGCCTCCACCTGGCGCTTCGCGGCTTCGCCCACGTCGCTCGGCCGGTCGCCGCCGATCCAGCAATAGACCCGCGTCCGGTCGCGGCACGCGCCGCCGAGCAGGTCGTAAACCGGCGCGTTGTAAAACTTGCCCTTGATGTCCCACAGCGCCTGCTCGATGCCCGATATCGCGCTCGACAAGATCGGTCCGCCGCGATAAAAGCCGCCGCGGTACAGCACCTGGAACAAATCCTCGATGCGCATCGGATCTTTGCCGATCAAATAGTCGCTCATTTCCGTCACGGCCGCGCGGACCGTGTCCGCCTTGCCTTCGACGACGGGCTCCCCCCACCCCGTTATGCCCTCGTCCGTTTCGATTTTCAAAAACAACCATCTGGGCGGAACTTTGAACAGCTCCAGCTTCGTAATTTTCATCCGACAGGCCTCCTATGGGTTGTCTTCTTCCCAGCTTGATTATATACCATCTTCAGGAAAAACGGTCCCGGTATTCTTGCGGCGTCATGCCGAATTGCTTTTTGAAGGCGTGATTGAACGAATGGGGGCGCTGATAGCCGAGCATGGCCGCGATTTCGTAAATTTTGTCGTGGCCGTGCTTGAGCAAATATTCGGCCTTCTCCATCCGGACGCGATGCACGTAATCGCTCAAATTGTCGCCCGTCTCCAGCTTGTAAATTTTCGACACGTACACCGGATGCAAATAAACGTGGTCCGCGATCGACTGAAGCGATACGTCCCCGGCCAGATGGTCGTCCACGAAAGCGCGAATTTCGTCGATCAGCGCGGCGCGGGAGTTTTTCGTCTCGCGGGTCATGTCGTCGCGGATGCGGCCGAGCATCCGGTCGCACCATTCCTTCAGCTGGGTAACGGAACGGAACGGGATGCCGCGGATCATTTTGTCGTAGTCGTCGCGGGCCAAATCGGGCAGGCTGCGGCCGCTCTTGTGAACGATATAGGCGAACGCCGACGCGATGCCGAAATACGCTTCGAGCAGCTGCTCCTGGGAGTCGCCGCCTTGGCGCTCCATTTCCCCGAACAATGCGTCGAGCTTTTCGCGAATCGCGTCCCATCTGGCCGCCTCCAGCAAATGGATGAGCGTCGGAGGCTCGTACAGGCTCGTCAGCGGCGTCACGTCCGGCGCGTCGGGCGCGTCCGGCAGCCGGACGAACAGCTCCTGCTCGCCGCCGATCGTCCGGCGGAACGCCGCCACCGACCGGTTGTACAGATCGGACAAATCAGCCGGAAACGTCCCCCAGCCGCTCACCAGTATCGATATTTTCCCTTTCAGGTAGCTGCTTACCGCCGTTTGCAGCGTCGAGGCGGTCCGCTCGAGCCAATTGGCAAGCTCGACGGAGTAGTCCGAGCCTTCGCGGGCGAACAAGGCGAACACCAAATATTCGTGGGCGTCTTTCGTATACCAGCTGTCCAGCCGGTCGCCGAACAGCTCGTGGGCCATATTGCCGATCGCGTACTCCATCAGCGAAAGACTGCGGGCGTCGTAATGCAGAAAATGCTCCTCCAGCCGGATCATCATGACGGCGAACGGCTTGCCGGTCACATCGCCGAGCCCGAGCATGTCCGTCTTGTCCCGCAGCAGCTCGGGAGACAGCCGGCGCCCTTGCAGCAGCTCGCCGAGCAAATTGCTCCGCAGCGCGGGCAAATGCTCCTTAAGCGTATAATCGAGACGCTGGCGGGATACGATTTCCTCCCATTCCGCGCGCAGCTTGTCCATCACCCGCCGCACCGCTTCGATCAGATCGCGTTCCGTTACCGGTTTCAGCAAATAGTTTTCCGTCCGGTATAAAATCGCTTCCTTCGCGTAATGAAAATCGGAATGGCCGGACAGCAAAATGCACTTCGTCTTCGGCCAGCGCCTCTGGATTTCCGCGATCAGCTGCAGTCCGCTCATGCCGGGCATGCGGATGTCGGTAATGACGATGTCGATCGAAGTCGTTTCGAGCAGCGAGAGCGCCTTCTCCCCGGAATAGGCGCCGTGCGCCTGCCCGATGCCGATCGCCTGCCAATCGATCGTCGTAAGCAGCCGTTCGACGACATGGACTTCGTCGTCCACAATCAACAGCTCTACGATGGTGTCCCGCCCCTTTCTATCCGGACGCGGGGCGTCCCCGGCTCCCGGCTGCGCCTCCATGTCAGCTTCGCCTGCAGGCCGCCCCCCGGATTCGGTTCGAACGAAAGTCCGGAGCCCTCGCCGAATTGGTAATACAGCCGCTGGTGCACGTTCCACGTGCCGCGGCCGATCCGATCCGTCATCGGATGATCCAGGCTCGACCGGAGCAGCTCCAGCTCGGCCTCGGAGACCGCCGCGCCGTTGTCGCGCACGACGATTCTGTTGAACACGTCGTCCTGCTCGCCGGCGATCTCGATCCGTCCGTCCTCCGGCCTGCCCTCGATGCCGTGGACGATCGCGTTTTCGACCAGCGGCTGCACGATAAGCCGCGGCACCGTTTCGTCCATCATGGATTCCGGAACGCGGATGTCGTAGCTCAGCCGGTGCATGCGCATGCTTTGGATTTCCAAATAGTGCCGGGTCATGCCGAGCTCGTCCCGAAGCGTCACCGTTTGGTCGTCAACCCGCGTCGTATAGCGGAAATATTCGGCCAAATGCTGCGACATCGCCACCACCGAATCGCGATCGTCCATCATCGCCGAATTGATAATGAAAAAGAGCGAGTTGTACAAAAAATGCGGATTGATTTGCGACTGCAGCTGCTTGAGCGTCGCTTCGCGCGACCGTATTTTTTCGGCGTACACGTCTTCGACGAGCAGCTGGATTTGCTCGGCCATCTCGTTGAACCGGACGATCAAGTAGTCGAATTCGTTGCGCGACCGGTATTCGATCCGCGTCGACAAGTCGCCCCGCTTGAGCCGGTGCATGCTGCGGATCAAGTTCAAAATCGGAATTTGCACGTTCCGGTACAGCATGAACGCGGCGAGCGTGCTCAGCAGCAATAAGAGGGCGACCGAGCCGTAAAACCAGTTGCGCGACTGCGCGATCGGCGCAAGCACCCGTTCGACCGGCTCGTAGTCGACCAAATACCAGCCGTCCAGCTGCCCCGAAGCGGCGTAGCTGACGAGCACCTGGCGGCCGCCTGCCTCGAGCCGCTTCTGCCCCGACCCGCCAAGCGCCGTTTCGTCGATCATCCGGATGACCGGCTCCATCGTCCGTTTGTCGGACGTGCTCGAGACGATTGGCTCTTCGCCCGGCTTGTACAGAAACGGCTCGCTTTGCTTGTCCTTCTTGTAAATGTCCAGCAGCTCGCTGATGTTGCGGTCGGCGAAGCTGACATGGAACAGCGCGGCCGCCTGGTCGACCCGCCTGGCGGTCGCAGGCTCGGCCACTTCGCGCACGAACGCGCCGGTCGGAAACCCGCGCGTCGCGTCCTTTTCATAGGTCCACGCGGTTCGCACCGCGCCGGTCCAGTTCCAATTCGGCGTGCCGTTCAAATAAATGTTCGACGACAGCACTTTTCGCTCCCGGGGCAGCACGATCGACAAATCGTTGGACCACGGGCCGGAAACGCTTTGCAGGCCGAGCTTTTCGGTAACGCGCGCCTGCCGTCCGAGCGATTCGGGAAGCGCCTCCGCCGCCGGCCGGTCCAAAAAATCGCGAATATGCGGATCCTGTCCCAAAATAACGGGAAACATCGACAAACCGGCGATCGCGGAATCGAGCTGGTACAAAAAGAAGGTGAGCTGGTTCAGACTCGACGACTGCACCTGCTCCCGCACGACTTGCCCCGCGGTGCGGGTCGAGAAGCTGTACAGCAGCAAAATCGGAATAAGCAGCAGGACGATCAAAACGAGGATGCGTCCGAATATGTTGATCTTCCCCGGCATTGCCGCTTCCCCTCCGATCGCCGTCGCCCGCCGGGCCGCCTTATCCTTTGACCGCGCCCGCCGCGAGCCCGCTTACGATATATCGCTGCGCGACCAGGGCGATGATGAGCACCGGCAGCGTAATGATGCAGGCGGCCGCCATCAGCGCGCCCCAGTTGATTTCCGAGTACGACATGAAGTTGAATACGGCGATCGGCAGCGTCTTCGTTTTGTCTCCGGCCAAAATGATCGAGAACATGAAGTTGTTCCAGGAGAAAATGAACGAAAGCAGCGACGACGTAATGACGCCGGGCCCGGAAATCGGCATGATGATGCGCAAAAACACCTGGTGATGGTTGCAGCCGTCGATCAGCCCCGCCTCCTCGATTTCCGTCGGCAGCCCTTCGAAAAACGAGATCATGATCCAGATGATGAACGGCAGCCCGACGAGCATGTGGCTCAAAATGAGCGCCGTATACGTATCGACCAAATTGATTTGCGAAAACAAAATGAACCACGGGATCAAAAACGTAATCCCCGGTATGATCCGCGCGACCAGGATGACGAGCCCGAGCTTGTGCAAATGGTGCCGCGCGATCGCGTACGCCGCCGGCAGGCCGAGCAGCAGCGACAGCAGCGTCGAGCCGACGGCCACGATCAGGCTGTTCCAGATGAATTTGAGGAAGTCGTATTCCCGGAACACGCTCGTATAGTTTTTCGTCGTCGGCTTGAAAAAGAGGAAGTTTTCCGTCGACATAATTTGCGCCTGCGTCTTGAACGAGGCGATCAGCATCCAGACGAACGGAAACGCGAAGACGACGACGACGAGAATCGTCAGTACCGCGTACAGCGCATTCAGTCCTTTTCGTTGTCTCATCACGCCGCCTCCAATCGTTTGCGCATCCAGATCATGAACAGCGTCAGTCCCATGACGAGCAGGAAAAACAGCACGAGCAGCGACGATGCGGCACCCAGCTTGAAGTATTGGAAGCCGAGCACGTACCCGTACAAATTGAGCGTCTCCGAAGCGAAGTTCGGCCCGCCCTGCGTCGTCGCATAAATGATGTCGAACGTTTTCAGGACGTCGATGAGCCGCAGCATCGCCGCGACGAGTATCGTCGGCCGCAGCAGCGGCAGCGTGATCGACGTAAACTTTTGCCAGCCGTTCGCCCCGTCGACGTCGGCCGCTTCGTAAGGATCGCTCGGCAGCGTGGCGATGCCCGCCATGACGATCAGCGAAATCATCGGCGTCCATTCCCAGACGTCCACGATAATGAGCGACGGTATGACCTGGCTCGTCGATGCGAGCCACAGCAGCGGCTGGAAGCCGAGCGCCTTCAGCAGCGTGTTGGCTACGCCGATCGTCGGCTCGTAGATGAGCATCCAGACGAGACCCATCGCGACGGGCGTCGCGACCATCGGCAGCAAAAAGATCGTCTTCACGACGTTTTTGCCGCGGAACTGGCGCGCGAGCAGCACCGCGATCGCCACGCCGAGCACGACCTCGACGACGAGCGCCACGATCGTGAAATAAAAGGTGGCGTACGTCGCGTGCCAAAACCGCGTGTCTTTCATCAAGGCGACGTAGTTGCTCAGGCCGACCCATTTCGGGGGCGTCGTCGCGGACATGCTCCATTCGTAGAAGCTGATCCGGAACGTGTAAATGATCGGAAACAGCATCATCACGAGCACGAACAGAACGGCGGGGATGACGTAGATCCATTTCAAGTTGCGGTCAAACCAGCTGTATTGCATCGTTATCTTCACCCCAGTCTTCAATCGCGAACAACGTATCCGCGTTAATATGCGTACGATCGGCGGTTCCGTCGGCGGGATTTCCGAAACGTAATGCGAAGAAAGGGCCACCTGCGATGGCCCTTTCCATCAACTGCCGCCGGCGTTAGGCGAATCGCCTTACTTCGTCTTGTCCTTGTCGACGATCGCCTGGAGCGCGGCGTTGGCTTTATTGGCCGTGTCCTGAACGTTCGTCTGGCCCGCCATCACCTGCTGCACGATTTCGCCGACCGCGTCGCGGGCTTCGCCGACGCTGACGACGACCGGACGGTCGTGGTCGACGCCGTTTTTCGAGCTTTCCTTGATGATCGGCACGAGCTCGGCCGGGAAGCCGGTCGTCCCTTCCGCCTTGTCCCAAATCGAAGCGCGCGCGCCCGGGTTGCCGGCCTGCTGCGTTTTCAGCACGACTTCCTTGCTGGACGCCCATTTGATGAACTCCCAAGCCGCGTCCTTGTTCGCCGCCTTCGCGTTCATCGCCAGCCCCCACGACGTAATGCTGTACGGCTTCGAGCCCGCTTTGCCGCCCGGGAACATCGCGAAGCCGACCTGGTCCGCCACCTTCGATTTTTCCGGATCCGTCACGTTTTTATACAGCGAGTTCGCGTCCGTCAAAAACGCCACTTTCCCTTGCGCGAAAATGCCGAACGCCTGCGGCCACGACATGTTCAGGACGCCCGGAGGGCCGAAATCCCGCAGCAGCGTGCCGTACGTCGTAAACGCTTTTACCGCCTCCGGCGTATTGATCGTCGCTTTGTCGCCGCTCATAAAGTCGGCGCCTTCCGAGTACAGGAACGAGGACACTTGCGTGACGAGCGGCGAGCGCTGTCCGCGGGCGACGAAGCCGTACATCTCCTTCGACGGGTCGTGCAGCTTTTTCGCCGCCGCGACGAGCTCGTCGAGCGTTTTCGGCACTTCGATTCCGGCGTTTTTCAGCAAATCTTTCCGGTAGTACAAAATTTCCTGCTCCGTAATGATCGGAATGCCGGCCAATTTGCCGTCGACCGTCACCGAGCCGATCGCCGATTTGGAGAAATCGCCGAAATCGTACGCCGCGTCTTTTTGCGAGTATTCGTCCAGCGGCTGTACCCAGCCGTTTTTATAAAACAGCTTGCCTTCCTGCAGCGGCCGGTACATGAATACGTCCGGCGTCGCCGACCCGGCCGTAAATTGCACGGTCAGCTTTTGCGTCAGCTGGTCCTCGAAGAAGCTTTGCACGTTGACTTTCATCCCTGTCGCCGCTTCGAATTCCGGCAGCAAAGGCTTGATCGCGTCGCCCCACGGATGGTTCGCCGTAACGAGCGTAATGCTTTTGCCCTGAAACGGCTTCGCGCCCGCTCCGCCGCCCTGCGTGCCTTCGCCGGCGTTGTTCGCCGCGCCTCCCGCGCAGCCGGCCAGCAGCGCCGTCGAGAGCAGCACGGCCATGCCCGCGCCTGTCATGCGTTTCGATTTATGTCTCATGATGACCCTCCCATTCGCGTTGATTCTGAACATCGTACCCATACTCAGCTTACCCGAACTTATTTTCTCAATATATAACTAATACTAAACATGGATAACAAAGCTTTAAGGAGTTGAAAACGAAAAAGTCTCTATCGCCACCCGGATGGTGGTTGATAGAGACTTCGATTGGCTTTTAGGGCGGGAAAGATCGATCCGAGCGCCAACGGCGTTCCCGGTCGGACCCTTGTGCGGTTAGCTCGCCAGGCACGGCGTAATAGGGAGGATTTTCTCTCAAAGCCCGGCCATTCCCGGGCATCGGCTCGCTTAGTCGGATTTTTACCGGAATTTCTCCCGATAAATTTCCTCCTTCGTAAGCGTCGGTTCGATGTAACGGGAAAAACTCCCGGTATTTCAATGATTTGTCGGTAAATTGGATCGATCGGGCGATATTAGCGGGCGGTTTTCCCGGTAAACGGGTCAGCGACGGGCAATCCGGCAAATTAACGGGAGGGTTTCCCGGTAAGGGTTCCGCATCGGACGCGAACGGAAAAATCGTTGCACTCAGCCCGCCGTTCACGGGCAAAATAGCGTTCAAAGGAACGCTATTTGCGCGGCGGAGCCGATTTTCGCGCGGGATCGTGCGCCTAGGCGCACTATTGGTCGCGCCGCCGCAGCCAACCGGCCGGTTCACGGGCAAATAGCGTTCAAAGGAACGCTATTTGCTCGGCGGAACCGATTTTCGCGCGAGATAATGCTCCTAGGAGCACTATCGGTCGCGGCGCAGCGCTCAGATGGTCGGTTCACGGGCAAATAGCGTTCAAAGGAACGCTATTTGCGCGGCGGAGCCGATTTTCGCGCGGGATCGTGCGCCTAGGCGCACTATTTGTCGCGCCGCCGCAGCCAACCGGCCGGTTCACGGGCAAATAGCGTTCAAAGGAGTTACTACTTAGGTCAGGTTTAGCGAAAACAAAATTCACCACGAAGAACAGCAGTCAGGGAGGTGAGGACGGGGAGATTTTGCTTGCGAAGAGTGGAAATAAAACCGCGGGCACGTGCAAACTGTTC
>NZ_JARBDC010000071.1:0-2220 GCF_036577625.1 Paenibacillus sp. GYB003
CGGCCTCCGCCGCACGTCCGCCGTCGAGCTGCGCATGGACCGCCGCGACTGGGCGGTCGCCGGCGCGGCGATCGCCGTGCTCGCCCTGCTGCTCGCGCTCCCGCGGCTCGGCTGACGCCGCCGGCCTCCGCCGTTCGCATTACGCGGCCGCAGCGGCGCGTCGCTTGATCCGGACCGATAGAAGCGCGGCGAGCATGCAGACGTAGCCGGCCATCATGAACGCGATGTCGTAGCTGCCGAACCATTCGCGCAGCAGCCCGGCTTCGAAGGCGGCGGTCGCGGCGCCGAGCTGGTGGGCGGCGACGATCCAGCCGAACACGATGCCGGACTGTTCCGGGCCGAACCGGTCGGCGGTCAGCTTGACGGTCGGCGGAACGGTCGCGATCCAATCGAGTCCGTAAAAGACGGAAAACAGCGTCAGCTCCGTATACCCCATATCGAGCGCCGTCGGCAAAAACAGCAGCGACAGGCCGCGCAGGCCGTAATACCAGAACAGCAGCCATCGGCTGTCGAACCGGTCGGACAGCCAGCCCGAAAGCGTCGTTCCGATCAGGTCGAACACGCCCATGAAGGCGAGCAGTCCCGCCGCCGTCACCTCCGGTATGCCGAAATCGCCGCATGCCGGGATCAGATGGGTGCCGATCAGGCCGTTCGTCGTGAAGCCGCAGATGAAGAAGCTGCCCGCCAGCAGCCAGAACGTGCCGCTCCGCGATGCCGCGCGCAGGGTAAGAAGGGGCCGGACGAACAAATTGCCCCGAAACGGTGCGGGCCGGACGAGCTCGCTTCCGCCGTACGGAGGCAAGCCGACGTCGGCGGGATAGTTGCGCGTCCATCTCGCGCTTACCGCGATCATCAGCGCCAACGCGCCGACCGCGGTCCAGACCGCGCTTCGCCAGCCGGCGTTCACCGACAGATGGGCGAGCAGCGGCAAAAACAGCAGCTGCCCGGTCGCGGCGCTGGCGGTCAATATGCCGACGACGAGCCCTTTTCGCCGAACGAACCAGCGGTTCGCGACGGTAACGCCCAGTACGTTGGCCATGACCGATGTGCCGAGGCCGACGACGACGCCCCACAGCACGTTCAGCTGCCAAAGCGACGACATCGCGGTCGACAGCGCCAGTCCTGCCGCAAGCAGCGCCAGCGCCGTCGTCATCATGACGCGGACGCCGAATTTCTCCATACACGCGGCCGCAAACGGCCCCATCAAGCCGTACAGCACCAAATTGATGGAAACGGCGGCGGAAATGCCCGATCGGTCCCAGCCGAACTCGTCCTCGAGCGGCAGCATAAGGACGCCGGGCAGCGAGCGGACTCCAGCGGACACGAGCAGCGCCGCGAACGCGACGGCGGCGACGATCCAGCCGTAGTGCAGCTTGCGTTTCGTTTGCGGGATAACCGGTTCGGTCGTGTTCATTCTCCCATCCTCCAGTTCCGGAATTAATGTAATAAAAAATATTACAGTTATAGCGTCGAAAGGGTGCCTGCGTTGCCGTACCGCCTGGTCGACCGACGTTCAGCGTTCCCCGGGTTCCGTAACACCGTTGACGACGTTCGAACGCATCGCTTTCCGGACCCATTCGTCCGGCGCAAGCGAGTCACATTTTCGCCCGCTGCTCCACGATGCGCAGCACGTCGGCGATCGTATATTGGCCGAAATAGTTTTCCATCTGCCGCTCGGCGCCCGTAAAAATCGAGTCCATCGACTTCTCGATGTTGGCCCCGATCAAGCATTGCGGATTCGGGTTCGGCCATTTCGGCTGGATCGAGCCTTCCGCCGTCAACCGGTACAATTCGTCCAGCGTCACGTCCTGCGGATCGCGGTTCAAAATAAATCCGCCTTTCGCGCCTTCCTTCGACCGGATATATCCGCGCTTTCGCAGCAGCGCCAGCACTTTGCGCACCCGCACCGGATGGACGGACACGCTGGTCGCGATATGATCGCTCGTCGCCAGCCGATCGTCCGCGTGGGCGAGAAACGTTAAGCTGTGGACGGCTATGACGAAATCGCTGTTCAACTCGGGCCCCTCCTTTCGGCATCGCTTTTCTGTAATATATTTGATTACAGATGGAATGTCAATGCGTTTTTTGCAGGATGTTGTTCGTCTGTGATAATGTCATACCATAACTGTTCTGAGATAATGTCACTATGGGACAGGAGACAATTACACTGACAGAAGACGAATGGAACAAGGTGAGAATCGTTGAAAAAATATTGGAGGG
>NZ_JARBDC010000072.1:0-81377 GCF_036577625.1 Paenibacillus sp. GYB003
CTTTGCTGATTTGTAATACTTGCTCCTGTGTGAATTTCAATGAGGAGTGCCCCTTTCCCGCCTAGACTTGGCTACTTCCTTATTAACCAAGTTTCCAGAATTTGAAAAGGGGTACCTAAGTAGTAACACTAAATTTTACTATTTGGGAACGACATTTGCCTATTTGCTCGCCATTTCGATCGTTTCGGGCATTAACAAACGGTATTTCACTATTACTGAACTTAGGGACATTAATAGTGAACAAACATTCGGTAATCGCTCGTTTTCGAGTATTTCGAGCCAAATAGCGCAACGAGGTTAAGTAATTAAGGAAATTTCGTTCGTTAATTAGTTTCGGCAGCATAAGGTACGTCTTCGGCTAATGGACTTTTCGCGCGCGCGTTCGACTTCCACAATCGCGTCTCGTTGCGTCGTAAGCTTTCCGCCTTAGCAGGCATAGGCGCAATTTAGCGAGCACCTCCCTTGCAGGGAGGTGGGCCGTAGGGAAGGGGCGGTTTTGTAACCGCCTCATCCCTCGGCTCCTCCATCCTCGCCTATCCGCCAAATCTCGCTTGCCGCCGGCTTCCGGCTCCCGGCTTCGGCCACTCGTTTACGGCTCCGCTTCTCTGCCTGTCTTGCTCATCGGGTCTCGCGGTCGTTCGCCTGTACTCTCGTTAGCTCCCGATCGCTCCTCTGCCTCCCTTCGGCCAACCTGCTTGCGCTCGCTCCTCCGTCTTGCCTTGCTCACTACGTCTCGCTACCGTTCGCTCCTACTCTCGTTGCTCGTTCACTCTCCGCAGTATCGCACTCGCTTCGGCCGATCTCCTTCGCTCTTCTCCGTCCGCCCTCGCCTCGGCCGACACCTTTGCTCCTTTGTCTCCCTTCGGCCAACCTGCTTGCGCTCGCTCCTCCGTCTTGCCTTGCTCACTACGTCTCGCTACCGTTCGCTCATACTCTCGTTGCTCGTTCACTCTCCGCAGTATCGCACTCGCTTCGGCCGACTCTCCTTCGCTCTTCTCCGTCCGCCCTCGCCTCGGCCGACACCTTTGCTCCTTTGTCTCCCTTCGGCCAACCTGCTTGCGCTCGCTCCTCCGTCTTGCCTTGCTCACTACGTCTCGCTACCGTTCGCTCATACTCTCGTTGCTCGTTCACTCTCCGCAGTATCGCACTCGCTTCGGCCGACTCTCCTTCGCTCTTCTCCGTCCGTCCTCGCCTCGGCCGACTCGCTTGCGCCCCGCTTCTCCTTCCACCTTGCCTCAACCGACTCGCCTATGCTCCGTCCCTCTCCAACTTCGCCTCCTTCGCTGCCTACGTCACGCTTTGGCCGACTCGCTTACATCCGACTCGGCCGTCTTCCCCCTCCCCAATGCTTGCAAACCTCCCTCCGCTTCCGTTCGCCTCGCCCGCCGCGTCGGATTAGCCGCAGCCGTCTCGCTGCAGAAGCTCCTTCGCCTTGTTCAAATATTTGACGACGGCGAGCACGAACGTGGCGTGCGACCAGGTGAGCGGCGCGACGGACAGCGGGCTGCCGTCGAACGGATCGAGCTGCTCGGACAGCAGGCCCGACTCCAAAGCGTGCCCGGTCACCCACTCCAGCGTCCGGCGCGGCGCGGCCAAATCGTCCATCGACTGGGCGCATTCGATTTCCCATTCGGCCATCCACAGCGTGCAAATGATCCACGGATTGCCGGGGACGCGTTCGATATCTTGCGACCGCTGAAAGTAATAATCGTTTTTGTAACGCGCGATGCCGCCTACGTCCGTCCGAACCGTCAGCTGCTCCTTGAGGCTGCGCATCGTGCTGACGACGCGCGCATCGCTTGCCGGAAGGACGCCGAACTCGAAAATGCCGTAAACGCTGCTTTCCGGCGTCATATCTTTCGCCCACGTGCCGTCCTGCCGGAACAGCCCGCGAGCGAACGTTCCGCTCTCTTCGTCCCACAAATGCCGGATAATGCCCGAACGGACGGAGGCGGCTGCTTGCCTGTACCGCTCGCTCCGCTCCCGGTCGCCGAACAGTCCGCAAAAATCGGCGGCCGCCTTCAGCCCGCCGTACACCGCCGAAGCGGTAAACGTATAAATCCCGTACCGCTCCTCCCACAAATCGTAGCTCGGCTTCGGCAAACCGAGCTCCTCGTCGATATAGCCGCGCATGAACTTGGCCGCCTTGCGGATCAGGCTCCCGTACAGCGATTGGCAAAGCTCGATATTGCCGGACGCGCGGTACATTTGCCATAGCGAAAACAGCACGAGCGCCGTCTCGTCCTCCTGAATCGGCAGCTGCGCCTGCCCGTTCGCGATGAACGGATGCCAACTCGAGCCGACCGTACCGTCCGGATTGTATTTATGATGCAAGTAGCCTTCGGATGCGATCGCCTCGGCGCAAAACCGGTAAAACGGAACAACCGTCTCATGATAGCCCGCCATGGACATCGCATACGCGATCAAAGCGCCGTCGCGCGGCCACATGTAGCTGTAATGATCGCGGTTATAGTGCAAAATGTCGGTATCGTTCGCCGCGATAATCGCCCCGCGCGCATCGGTTTGCGTTCGGACGACAAGCAGGCTTTGTCTGAACATCGCGGCGACCCGCTCGGGGAGATCGGCGAAATCGCGCTCCGTCTTGTTCGACCATCGCTGCCAATAAATTTGCACGCGATCCAGCAGCTTGCCCGGGTCGTTCTCGCGCACGTATCGGTCGAGCCGCTTCGCCTCTTCGAGCGAATCCGCCACGGACAGCCAATAATAGCACGGCTCCGCCGCGTTCGCGCCGACACGCAAGCGAAAGCCGACCGTGCTGTCGACCGATCCTTGCGCGATCGAATTGCCCATCAGGTGGCCGTCCTCGGCGTCCCTCCACGTCCCTTCGGCCAAGTGGAACCGTTTGACGCCCATCGCGTACTGGACGATCCCTTCCCCGCCGGCCAGCCCGTTCGCCATAAAGTACCGGTTTTTCTTATAATGAAATACCGTCCCGTTCTCCGGATAAAAAGCGGCCGTATCGCCGACCTCCGTTTCGTTGATCGAGAAATCCTGCGTGAAAAAAATCCGGATGTCCCGTTCCCGATCCGTCCGGTTGACAAGGCGAATCCGTTTGATGTAAATATTGTCCCTTTGATGGACGCCGTCGTTGATGTCCAGCCGCAAACCGAGCTCGTCATGTTCGGCGGATACTTGCGTGACGAGGGAATCCGGCACGTAGCCGGGCGTCCAGCGCCAGCCGTCGTCGCCGAGCCAGACGAAAACGCCGTCCGCCCATACGCCGATCCGGCACGGATAGCCGCCTACGTGGTTAAGCTGTCCGACGTACGGATAATACAAATCGCGAATGCGCGTATACCGGTCCAAATTGATAAGCATCGTGCCGTTGCCGATTGCGTAATGGCGGGGCATCTCGTGACGGTCACCCTTTCTGGTTGCGGGAATTAGGACCCCCTCCCCGTCCGCGGGAGCCGCGGCGGAAAGGGGGCTCGATATCGTTGAGCGTGCCGGAACCGGCACCGAAGCGTACGGCGAGCCCGCGGGATCGGCAGCAATCGGAGGCGGCGCGTGAACGCTTAACGGAGCGACGGTTTAACAGAGCGATGGTTTAACAGAGACGGTTTAACAGAGACGGTTTAACAGAGACGGTTTAACAGAGACGGTTTGCAGAGACGGTTTGCAGAGACGGTTTGCAGAGACGGTTTGCAGAGACGGTTTGCAGAGACGGTTTGCAGAGACGGTTTGCAGAGACGGTTTGCAGAGACGGTTTGCAGAGACGGTTTACAAAGACGGTTTAACTGAGCAGCCCGATTTGGCCGTAGTCGGATAGGGAGGCAACCGAGCGGCGGCCCGACAAAGCAGCATGACATGCATCGGGCAAAAACCGAAACGCCGCGCGACAGAGCGGAAACTCGTTAGAGCGGCGCAGTCCGACGGAATAGCGGTGCGACAAACCAGCGGTTCCGCCGCTAGGGACGGCTTGTTACGGCGTTATCCGACGAGCCCTGTTTGATAAAATAGCCCCGCTCGATCGAGCGAGCGGCAGCCGACGGGACGGCGGCGGATGGCCGCCTGCGCCACGGCCGACGGCACGGCCCAAGCGTAACCGACGAGGGGGCGGTCGACTTGGTTTATAGCTGCAGAATGGGCTAGAGACACCGGGTACGGTATACTTTGCACACAGTGCTCCTTCGTATCATGAAAAGGTCGCCGGTCATTAATGAACTTCATTTTACTAATAAGGGAATCGCATTTGCTTATTCGCCCGCCAATTAGAAGGTTTCGAGCATTACGAAACGATACTTCACTATTACTGAACTTAGGGACATTAATAGTGAACGATCGTTCGGTAATCGCTCGTATTCGTGCATTTCGGGCCAATTAGCGCAATGAAGTTCACTAATTAAGAAGGTTTTATTCGTTAATGAATTCGGCTCCACGTACGCTCGGCCTAAACGGACTTTTCGCACGAGTGCGTTTCGACTTACGCTAATCGCGTCATGCTGCGACGTAAGCCGACCGCTTGCCCCACGCCGTTTGCAGACGGGACTGCACTATTAGCGATGCCCCCCGCCCCGCCCCGCCTCGCCTTACCTCACCTAAACTATACCTTCCCCATCCGCAACTCACTTAACCTCGCCTAACCTCGCCTAACCTCGCCTAACCTCACCTAACTTACCTTACCTTACCTTACCTTACCTTACCTCACCCCTCCGCACCCTCACCTCACCTCACTTAACCTCACTTAACCTCAATTAACCTCACCCATCCTCACCTCATCCTCACCTCATCCTCACCTCATCCTCACCTCGCCTCACCCATCCTCACCTCGCCTCACTCCTCCTCACCTCACCTCGCCTACCCTCTCCTCGCACCTCTAGCCTTGCCCGCCCCCTAGTCTCGCTCGTTCCGGGATCCGTTCGCCGCCCTGACGTAAGGCGGCATGTCGGCCGCATGCCGCGCGGTGAGACGGCTCGTCATCCGTACGAAGCAGTCGTACTTGTTGCTGGCAGCGCCGAGGACGGCATATTCTTCCCGCGACACCGGATAAACCCGGATTTCGCCCGTGGCGAAATGCGCGATCATGCACGACCGTTCCGCATCGTACTCGACGTAACCGATTTGCTTCGATTCGATCGGAATTACATTCATGCCGGTTCCTCCCTGCTGTCCGCATCCAAGATATGCCCCCCCCGCATCCCGCACACGGATACGCTGGGCATAGCGGAACCGTTGTTCCGCTAATCGCCGGTAACCGGACGATTTTCGAAAAGAACGGAACAAGCCTTTGTTCCGTTAAATCGCCCGTATCGTTCCAAACCGGCCGAATATTCGCCAAAAACGGACCGATAGCGGAATTCGAGTTCCGCTATCGGCCGTGTTCGATCGCATACCGCTCCTCGCCCCCCGCTAAGAGACTGGGGGGCGCCGCCGCGCCGCCGCACCGCCGCACTGCCTCGCAACCGTGCGGCGCGCCGACGCGTCAAAGCACCCCCCGGCCCGCGGCTATCCGAAGTGGCGGGTCAGCTCCCGCCTATACCTCTCGGCCAGCTCGACCGCCGCCTCCTCGCGCTCCCCGTGGGCGATCAGCGTGAAGCGGGGCTCGCCCGTATCGGGCAGCAGCAGCACCCAGCCCGCCCCCGATTCGTCGTACACTTTGATGCCGTCGAGCAAATCGGCCTGCCGGTTCCGCACCTGCTCCGTCAGCAGCCGCATCAGCCGCCCCTTCTCGTCCCACGGCACTTCCACGTACGTGCTGTGCAGCGAGAAGCTCGGCATGAACTGCAGCAGCTGCGAGACGCTCATCCCGCTCCCGAGCATGTTGCGCGCCAGCAAGCCGACGCCGAACAGCGCATCGTGGACCGGATGGAACGGATGGGCGGCCGACGCCTCAAGTACGGCCCGCGGGCTGCGCTTCGTGCGGACGACGCGGCAGCCGAGCGCTTCCGCCGCCGAATCGAGAAACGTCGGGGCGCTCAGCGGCACGCCGACCGTCCGGTCGCGGCAGCACCGGAAGTACGACAAGTAGAGCAGGACGTCGGCCTTTTCCTCGGGAACCGGCATGCCGTTCTCGGCGTAAAGGCGCAGCAGCTCGCCCGCGCTGTCGAAACGGGCGCCGAAATCGGCGCCGCTGTCGGCGACGGCCGCTCCGAAGCCGGCGTCGGATACGCCCGGCTCGACGTGGACGATTTTCCAGCGGAAAGCGCCGGCTACCGTTCCGATCAAACGGCGAACGGTCGGATTCGCGGCCGAAACGGCTACGACGAGCGGCTTGCTCCCGCCGCCGCCGAGCTCGGCGATCAGCTTTTTGCCGTACGCTTCCGTCAAGCCCTCCGCCGTGCAAATGTCCGGAATGCCGCTTACATCCATACGCGAATAATCTTCGAGCGCGAGCGCGTTGTCGACTTTCCGCTCGTCGCTTTTGCCGATCGGCAAGCCGGCGGCGTCGATGCACTCGATCCGGCACAGGACGCGCCCGCCGACTTCGGCGCTGCTTACGTGGATGCCGCCGCCGGCGCCGAGCGCCTTGACGCCGAAGCGCGCAGCCGCGGGCAGGCTGTCGCCGGCGTCGGTAACGCAGGCGCCGACCGCCTGCAGCGCCGGCATGAGCACCGAGCGGATAAGGCGGGAGAAGCCGTCGGCGGACGAGCTGACCGCGATCCGTTTGCCCTTCGCGAGGCTCGCGCCGTAAGCGCCGGCAAATTTCGCCGCGAAATCCGGCGTCACCTCCTCGTTCGCATAGCCGTACACCGCTCCGTCGGAAAAGAGCGGCTTTCTCGCGCTTTCGCCCCAAATGACCGAATCGCTTTGCACCGCATGCTCGCGCACCCGTTTATGAGGCCATAGTTTGACGCGGGGGAGGACGTGGGCTTTCGGACCGATCGTGCAGTGGCTGCCGATGACGGCCTCGTCCGCGATGACCGTTTCCGGATGGCAGCGAATGCGGCTGCACAGCGTAGCCCCCGATATTTCGCTCCGTTCGCCGATTCGGTTATGATCCCACATGATCGTTTGGCGGAGCGTGCTGCCGCACCCGATCCGGTTTCCCGAGCCGAGCACGGTGTAGGCGCCGATCTGCGCGCTCTCCTCGATGACGGTGCCCCGGCCGATGTATACCGGTCCGTCCCACCCGGCGCACCCGGAAGGAAGCATGACGCCGTCCTCGACGTAAACGCCGGGATACAGCTCCCTGCCTTTGAACGCCGCCTTCACTTTGCCGTCCAGCATGTCGAAGTGGGCTTGCCGGTACTGCTCCATATTGCCGATATCCGACCAGTAGCCTTCGCTGACGCAGCCGTACAGCCGCTCTCCCCGTTTCATCAGGAGCGGAAACAAATCGTTGCTAAAATCCTGCTCCTTGCCTTCCGCGACCCCTTGCAGCGCCTCGGGCTCCAGCACGTAAATGCCGGTGTTGACCGTGTCGCTGAACACTTCGCTCCAGTCCGGCTTTTCCAAAAACCGGACGATTCTCCCTTCCTCGTCCGTCATGACGACCCCGTATTCGAGCGGACGCCGCACCCGCGTCAGCACGATCGTCGCGAGCGCCTCCTTGCTCTCATGGAACCGGATCGCCGTTTCCAGGTCGAAGTCGGTCAAAGCGTCGCCGCTGATGACGACGAACCGTTCGTCGAGAAAGGCGGCGGCGTTTTTCACGCTGCCGGCCGTCCCGAGCGGCGCGTCCTCCTCGAAATAGTGCAGCTCGACGCCGAAATCGCGGCCGTCTCCGAAATGATTGCGGATCACTTCCGGCATAAATTGCGTCGTGACGCCGATTTGCGTTATGCCGTACGTTTTCAACAAGTCGATAATGTATTCCATGCACGGACGGCCGAGCAGCGGAACCATCGGTTTCGGAAGCTGGCAAGTCAGCGGGCGCAGCCTCGTTCCTTTACCGCCTGCCATGATGATTGCCTTCAATCGTGTCCCCCCTGTGTAGGTTCGATCCAAAGTTTTTAGGTCAGTCTATGTCTATATTTCGCAGCTCCCGCCGCGTCGATATGCGGAAGCTAAACCGTCCCCATAGCCTCCGCCCCGCTTGAAACCTCCGGGACTTCGGCGTCCGGGCGGCGAGTTCCGTGCGACCCGCCGAGCAGCGTGTCGTAAATGTCCCGGACCCGCTCCGCGATGGCGGCCGGGGCGTAATCCGCGAGCAGTTTCCCATAGGCTCGATCCGCCATTTCGCGGCCGCGGGCGGGATCGAGCAGCTGCTCGGTAATGTGCCAGGCGAGCGATTCGGCATGGCCCGGCAGCGCCTTGTAGCCGTCGTGCCCGTGCTCGACCAGCTCGGCGAGCCCGCCCGTATCCGAGACGACGAGCGGCGTTCGCGACGCCATCGCCTCCAGCGCCACGATGCCGAACGGTTCGTACAGGCTCGGAAACGCACAGACGTCGGCGGTCCGGTACAGCCGCGCTTTTGTCCCGTCGTCGACGAATCCGGGGAACGAGACGCGATGCCCGATGCCGAGCTCCGCGGCTTGGCGCTCCAGCGTCTCCCGCATCGGACCGGCTCCGACGACGACGAGCCGCGCCTCCGGCACGCGGGCCAGGACCGACGGCATCGCCGCCAGCAGCACCTGCACGCCTTTCTCGTAGACGAGGCGGCCGACGAACAGCACGACGCGATCGTTCGACCCTCCCCGCGCCTCCGCGCCGTCGTCCATAAGCGGCTCCTCTTCCGCCGGAATGCGGATCCCGTTCGGCACGACGTCGACTTTCGCCTCCGGCAGCCCGAACAGGCGGACGACTTCGTCCTTCATGGGCTTGCTGCAGACGAACACCCGGGCCGCCTCGTACGTCAGCTTCCATTCCAGTCCGTGAATGCGGCTGGACAGCTCGCCGTCCAGCTTCCCCTGCCGTCTGCCCGACTCCGTGGCGTGAATCGTCGCGACGAGCGGCAGCCCGTAGCTGTGCTTCAGCTCCCGCGCGGCGTGAAACACCATCCAGTCGTGCGCGTGCAGCAGATCGACGCGCCCGCCGCGCTCCTTCCAGCCGACGACGAAGTCGACCATCGCCAAATTCATTTCGAACGTCCAGTGGTAAAACTCGGTATCGCCCGAGCAGAGCACGGGCAGCCGGTGCACGTGGACGCCACCCCGGATTTCGTAATCGGGAGCGCCCTCGACCGCGGTCGTCACGACGTGCACCGCCGTCTCTCCCCGCGCCGCCAGCGCTTCGGCCAAGTCGGCCACGGCGCGCGACAGGCCGCCCACGTATTTCGGCGGATATTCCCAGGCGAGCATGAACACGTTCGGTTTGTCGCGGACGTTCTCCGCGCGCGGATCGGGCCATGGCGCCGCCGCAAGCGCCGGAACGTAATCGGCGAAATCGATGTCGGGAAAGCAGTTATGCCGGTGCTCCAGACTTTCGAGAACCGGGACGTCGATCCGGCCGGCCTCGATCATGCCGCACAAACGGTCGAACGCACCGAGATGCTCCTTCGTCCGGCGGACGGCGTAATCGACGACCGTGCGGCTGTCCATGATGAACGCCCAGTCGCTGCTTTGCGCCAGCATAAGCTCCCGCGCCGCCTGGTTCAACGCCCGCCGCATCGACCGCTCCGGCTCCCGCCCGGCATGCCGCGCGGCAAGCCGGATCATCCGCTCCTCGGCCTGATGCAGGTGGCGGTACAGCCAGTCGTTCGCGGGCTGCAGCCATACTTCCGACGAATGGCTGCGGCCCCAGCTCGACGCGTTGATACGGCCGGTATCCGCGACCGGGTATTGCCGCAAATATTCGCTCGGCGTCACCATTTTGACCGTATGCTGATCGTAGTACGCTTTGCGGCACAGCATGTCGACCCAGATCGGCCCTTCGTACCACCAATGCCCGAACAGCTCCGCGTCGTAAGGCGACACGATCAGCGGCAGCCGGTCGAGCCGGCCGTTCCAGGCGCTCGCCTGCTTGCCCCGGCACTCCAAAAAATGGTCGGCCTGCTCGGCCGCCGCTTTCCGCGCCCATTCGGGATTGTACGGCTCGCGGTGACGGCCGGCCCCCGTAATCCGGTAATATTTGATTCCCGTATTGATCCGCTCGTGCGTCGGCAGCACGTACGGCCGTATATACTCCCACTCCTCGGCGTCGTCCCAACCGAGATCCCAGCCGATATCCCGGTAATATTCCCGGTAATCGTAATGGCCCGGATAGCCGTCCGTCGCGCTCCACACTTGCTCGGACGATTCCGGATCGCGCGGGAACGCCGTCACGCCGTATGGCGTCATAAGCGGAGCGAGCAGCTTGCGGTTCGGCGCGGGCGACGCGTATTCGACGGCCGTCGAGTCGCTGACGAAGTAGTCGATCCCCTCCATTTTCAGCAGCCGGTCGATTCCCGGCGCATACGCGCACTCCGGCAGCCATATTCCTTTCGGGCTCCGGCCGAAATGCCGCTCGTAATCGCGGATGCCGGTGCGGATTTGCGCCCGGATCGCCTCCTCCGTCTTCATCAGCGGCAAATAGCCGTGCGTCGCCGCCGACGTCATAATTTCCAGCGCGCCCGCGTCCTGCAGCTTTCGGAAAGCCGCGACGACGTTTCGCCCGCAGCTCTCGTACTTCGCTTTCAGCGCGCGGAACCGCTCCGCGTACATGGCCGCGAGCGGGCGCAATCGCTCGTCGCGCTTCAGCCGCGCCGTTTCCTTGTCGGCCAGCCCGATCAGCCGGTCGAGATGATCGGCGCAGCGGGTCTGCATCAGCGGATCGGAGCACAGCGACAGCAGCGTCGGGGTCATCGACAGCGTCACGCGGAAATCGACCCCGTCGCGGACGAGGTTGTCGAACACGTCGAGCAGCGGCAAATACGTCTCCGTCATCGCCTCGTAAAACCACCGCTCCTCCATCACGTCATCCCGTTCGGCATGACGGACGTAAGGCAAATGGGCGTGCAAAATCAACGCCAAATACCCTTTCCATTCAGGCTTCGTTTTCCACCTTCGGCGCATGGAACCCCCCGGTACGTTTTCTCTTATGGCGGCATCCGGTGCGGACGCCCAAAGCTTACAATCGGTAAGACGCGAAATGTTCCAAGCCGTCCGGAGGAATGTAACGCGTCGGACGGGGAACGGAAGCTTCGGCGGCGACGCTGGCGAGCGGAGCCCCGTAGCTTGCGGGACGGTCTCTCGGTGTCTGCACGACGTTGGCGCGAACGAAAGGGACGAACTGCCTTTCCCACGTATACCCCCCGAGATCGGCGGTGTAGGCCCGGTCGGCTTCCAGCCCGGTGATGTACCAATTGTCGGCTTCGGGCGTGAGCGGATAGTCGATCGTCCGGTTCGCGTTATGACCGTTAAAGAGGAGATGCGTCACGTCGTAAAGACGGAGCGCTTTCGGCAATTGCCCGTAGTCGCATTCGAAATGCTGCGAGGCGAGCCATTTTTTGCGGTCGGAAATTTCCCAGTACGCATAAAGCGTGTGCGCGTCCCGCGCGAGCAGGCGCAGCATATCTTTGCGGTACGCGCCGGGCGGTTCGTAGCTTTCCGGCACAAGCTGCTGCAAACGGATCCCCCTTTCGCGATTGTGATACTTTTAACCATACGAGAGGTCTACCCGATTTATGACTAACCCACAAATTCAATTTGGGGAGTCAGAGATCGGGAAGGATTCGAAGCCCCCCGTCCCGGAAGCGCCTCTTAACGATCTCTTTACACCGGTTCGCCGTTTTTTCGGTTCTCCGTCCGCGCCATTTGCGGTACAATATATACGTTCGCACAGATAAAGCGCTTTCTTGCAGGCAAAGGGGTCCCCGCCATTGGCACGCATACCGTTCAACTTCCAATCGCTGTTCGTGAAAAGCATGATCAGCTTCGTGGCGATTATCGTTCTTCTCGCCTCGTTCAACATTTTGTCGTTCGCCTTCTTCAAAACGACAATCGAGCGGGAAATCATCCATAACAACCGGCTGTCGCTCGTCAACGCGGCGGATCGGTACGAGAAGCATTTGGCCATCGTCAAAACGCTGCTGTTCAAGCTGTACCAGGACGAAAACGTCGTCTCCTTCGGCAGGCAGCTCGCCGCCAAAGACGGCTCCGGCGTCAACTATTTGAAGCCGGCCGAAATCCGGGACCAGCTCCGGCGCGACGTCAACAACCCGTTTCTGTACCTGGACAACATCCTCGTCTTTTACAACTCGGCTTCGTACGCGGTCGACAAAAACGGCACCGGGGACGCCGACCGGTTGTTTTCGCTGTTTTACGCCGGAGAGCCTTACGACATCCGCTATTGGCAGCGGCAGTTCGCCCTGCCGTATACGTCCGAGCTGCACCCGAGCCGCCCGTTCGCCATCGTCTCTTCGGATACGCAGAGCAAGCGGCTGCTGCCGATGACGGTCAAGCTGCCCGGCTACAACCATCTCGTCATCGGGTTGCTGGACGCGGAGCGGCTGTACGAATCGTTTTACAGCAAAGACGGTTCGGACTTCGCCATCGTCCATCCGAACGGGCGGGCGCTGTTCGACTCCGCCGACCCGCAGTCATCCGGCAAACGAATCGTACCGGACGGCGCTCCGGAGTTCGTCGCGAGCGATAACGTGTACACGTTTTACGAAAAAAGCGCGGAAACCGGCCTGACTTATACGACATCGGTTCCGTACGCCAGCATCGCCGCGCAAATCGACAGGCTGAGATGGACGCTCGCCGCCTTGTCCGTCTTGTCGATCGCCATCGCCGCGGCCGCTTCGGTCGTGTTCAGCCGCAAAATCGACGCCCCGGTCAAACGGATCATCGATTCGCTGAGACAGCGCAGCCCGGAAGTCGTTCGCAGCGGCATTTACGAATTCAAGCTCATTAACGAAATTTCCCGGGAGCTCATCCGGGAACGCAACGACATCCACGACGATTTGCAAACCAAGACGTCGCTGCTGACCGATTTCGGCTATTTGAGCAAATTGAAAAAAATCGCGACGGGCTCCGGCGAATGGAAGGAGCCGATCGACCGGCCGGAGCCGTTCCGCGTCGTGCTGTTTCAGTTCCGGTTCCGGAACGCGATGCTGCAGGCCGCCGGCGTGAGTGCGGACGGACTGGTCTATGCCGCGCGCGAATGCGTCGACCTGACGATGTCGGGGACGTTCGAGCATTCCCGCACGCTGCTGACGGACGGCAGCCAGCTCGTGTCGGTCGTTTACGGCGAGGCGGCGGACGGCGAGCTGGGGCGGGCGCTCGGCAAGCTGAAAACGATTTTCGACCGGGACCGCGACCATTATCTCGTGACGGCGTCGGTCAGCTCGTCGTTTCCCGCCGGCTCCGATTTCAACAAGGCGTACATGCAGGCGATGGATCGGCTGAAGCAGGAGAAGCTGCTCGGCGACATGCAGCTGCTTTGGGAGGACGTCCCGCCGCAAAGCCATTTCGTGTTTACGGCCGAGCAGGAGCAGGAGTTTTACGTCAACATGCGGGAAGGGAACGGGGCGGCGTGCGGCCAGCTGCTGTTCCGGATGCTCGAGCAGATGCGCAAAAAAGAAGCGTTCCGCTCCCAGTTCCGCATCTTCGCCTTGAGCGCCGCCGCCAAAATCGTCAAAATCGCGGAAATGGCGAAGGTCGACCCGAGCCGGACGGAACGGCTGAACGCCATGCTGGGCGAGCTGGAGGAATGTTGGACGTTCGACGATTACGTTCGGTTTTTCGACCGGTTCGTCCCGCCGGCCGCCGAAGCCGTCAGAAGGAAGCGCGAGGAGAAAGACCCGGTCGTCGAATTTTTCGCGCACTATTTGGAGTCGCATTACGCCGAGGATTTGTCGCTCGATACCGTCGCCGACCGGATGAACATGTCGAGCAACTATTTGTCCGCCTATATCAAGGAGAAGACGGGCACGAACTTCAGCGATCATCTGAACGGCATACGCATTCGCGAGGCGAAGGACATGCTCGTCCGCACGTCGCTCAGCATTCAGGAAATCGGCGAAAAAATCGGCTACCGCAACGTCACGTCGTTTATCCGCATGTTCAAAAAAATAACCGGCCTCACTCCCGGCGACTACCGCAAACGGTCGGCGCTCGGCAGCGAAGCCGGACTCCAGGCGTGATGCCGGCGCGGAACGTCCGCTATATTCAGGCAGCCCTTCCTAATCGGCAAACGAAAAGCTTATTTGCTTCGCAAATAAGCCTGAAACGCTTCGTTGTATTGGTTCATGTAGCTTTGCAGCCCGATCATGTTCAAATGCCCGATATATTTGTCCCAGTCCGCAAACGGCACTTCGCCGGTAATGAACTTCGCCTGCATGTCCTGGACGTACTTCGTCACTTCCGTGCCGAGACCGCCCGGACTGAAATTGAACGCCGGCCATATTTCTTTCACCGCGTACGGCTTCACCTTCTCCGCGGCGTCGAGCGATTCCGGCAAGCTTTCCGAGCCTTTGAACAGCGGAGACCGCACGTAGCCGGGATAGCTGCCGCCGAGCCAGGTGACGTAAGGGGTCAGCGCCTGCTCCATCGTCAGCCCGTCCGGGCTCGACGTAATCGGCTTCAAGTAGCGCAGCTCCCCGTCTTCGGTTTCCTCGTACGTAACGGACGGAACGCCCATGAAAAACAGCTTGCTTCCTTCGTCCCCGAACAAATGGTCGATCCATCGGAGCGTCGCTTCCGGGTATTTGTTTTTGCTCGTGATCGCAAACGCGCCGGGATGGACGAGCGGCGCCTTCACGTGGGAGTACAGCCGGTCGCCGTGCGGGCCTTGCAGCGCGGGGGCGCCGACATAGCCGGTCTGCTTCATCAGCGTAAACGGGTTCGGCATCACCGTCGCGCCGTATACGCCTTGCGTCCCTTTCGCGTAAAACTCGCTGCTGCCGATCGTGAAGACGTCTTTCTCGATCAATCCTTCGGCATACAGCTTATGGATATATTCGAGCAATTCCTTGTAGGCCGGATCGGCGGGAATGAACCGGAGCCGTCCCGCTTGTTCGTCCCAATCGACGTTCGTATTGGCCAAGCCGCGGTTGCCGAGCCCCCACGCCCCCTTCAGCTGGTGAATGAGCACGTTAATGCCGATGCTGCCGTACGGAATTTCGTCGGCGACGCCGTTGCCGTTCGGGTCGCGCTCCTTGACCGCCTTCAAGTACGCGTACAGCTCGTCCGTCGTCTGCGGCTCGGGCATGCCGAGCGCGTCCAGCCATTTTTTGTTGATCCACAGCGGCGTCCCGATCAGCATCGACAAAAAATCCGGATCGTAATAGGACGGGATCGAATAAATGCGGCCGTCCGGCATCGTGAGCGAGTTGCGCAAGTCCGGATGGCGGTCCAGCAGCCGTTTGATGTTCGGCGCATGCGCGTCGATCATCCCGTCGAGCGCGATCAGCACGCCGTCCTTGCCGTATTTCATCAGCTCGGCCGGGGTGAGACGGGCGGCGTAAAAGGCGTCCGGGTAGTCGCCCGTCGCCAGCGCCAGCTTTCTCGCTTCTCCCATGCTTTCGAACGGTACGAGCCGAAACCGGACGTTCATATTCGTCATCTCGGCGTACCGTTTCCAGACGAGCACCTCGTTCCAATCGGAGGCGTTCGTCGCCGATTTCCCGGCCAGAAACGTCAGCTCGACGGGCCTGCTCATAATCGGCATCCCTTGCGGCAGCAGGGAAGGCGGCTCCCCGGCCGGAACCGCGCCGTCCGTACGCTTCCCGCCGAACCAAACGAGGGCGCCCGCCAGCACAAGCAGCAGGACCGCCCCCGCGGCCAGCCGGCCCCGGTATTTGTTCGTTGCGGCCATCCGTCGGCCCCGCCTCCTTCCCGTATGCGTTCCCGCAAATGCGTTCTCAAACAGCATTATACCAAAATTGCGCCGCCGGAACGTTATTTCGGCTGCTCGGCGATATATTTGTCCATCAGCTCGTCGTAGCTGCGCAGCGCGGTGTTGACGTCGACGTTGTTTTTGACGACCTGGGTCATCACCTTCGTAATTTCGTTGAACGCCTTGTTGGCGTGAATCGTCGTCGGGAACGGCTTCGTCGGCGCCGATTTGAAGACGGCCTGCACGTTTTTCCCTTTCAAATAGTCGAGATGTTGGCCGAACGCGTCCTGATACTTTTTGTCCTTCAGCACCGACACGCGCCCGTTTTGGGCCATGTCCGACTGGACCTCGCCGGAGACGACCGTTTCGATCACCTGAAGCGCCGCTTCCTTATGCTTGCTCGTGCTCGGGACGATCATGACGTGCAGGTCGATCTGGGTGCCGACGCCCGGCTTGCCCGGCCATGTCGGATACGAGGCGAGGTCCCAATTCGTAAACTGGCCTTTCACTTCCGCAAGGTTCGGCAGCCAGTTCAGGCCGGCGAGCATGGCCAGCTTCCGGTCTTTGACGAATGCGTTGACCCCCGAGCTGAACGTCTGGATCGTCGAGTTGCCGGGAATCGCGTAGACGTCTTTGGCCATCTGGACGACCTGCTTCCATTCGTCGGTATTGCCGACCGACTTGAACGTCTTCGGATCGATCAGCGGCAGCCCGAGCTGGGAGCCCGCCCGGTATATCGAATCCGGCTCGAAGCCGCGATACTGCACCGTATCCTCCTTGCGCGTCACTTTTTTGGCAAGCTCCGTCACTTCCTGCCACGTCATGCCGTCCTTCGGGTATTCCGCCCCGAACTTGTCGAAAATGTCTTTGTTGTAGTAGAGCGCGTTGAAATGCATCGTATACGGAACGCCCATCAAAAAGCTGTTTTCGCTCGTAATTTTGATCGCGTCGAGCGTCGTCGGATTGAATGCGGCCAGGTCGATGTTCGCCGTTTTGATCGCGTCGGTCAAATCTTGGTCGATTTTCAGCCTTTTCAAGTCCGGCAGCAGCAGCGACGTATGGAAAATAATGTCCGGCAGCGAGCCGGCGGCCAGCAAGTTTTCGAACGAATTCGTCTTATCGTCGAGGACGATCCGGTTGATCGTAATATGCGGATATTTTTTGCTTACCGGCTGCACGATGTAACGCTGAATTTCGTCTTCGGTCAAATAGCCGGTCGCCCTGATCCCGATCGTGACGGTAACGGGGTCTTGCTTTTTGTTCGCTTGCTGGGCCGGGGCTTTGTCCGCGCCGCCGGACGCCGCTTGGTCTCCCGTCCCCGATCCGCCGCACGCCGTCACAAGAACCGCCGCCGCCGCGCTCGCGGCGATAGCGCCGATCCATTTGGTCGCTTTTTTCGCTTTGTTCGCTTGATGCATCTCGTTCGAATCCTCCCGTTTGTTCGCTAAAGTAACGTTGCCGTCAAAGCGCCCGCCGCGTCGACGGTCACCTTGTAGCAGGCGCCCGAAGGCGCGTACAGGCGCAATTGGTCGGACGACGTGGCGGAGGCGTTCCGGAAAGGCGCGGAGACGCCGTCCAGCATGTTGCCGCCCGTTTCGATCCGCTCGCTGCTCGCGGCGATTTGCAGGCCGTACCGGTTTTGGTTGCCCGTCTCCGCCTTGCGGACCGCATTGTCCCGCACGACGCCGTCTTTGTTGCCCGCGCTGACGATAATGCCGTCGTACCGGTTGTGCTCGGATAAGCCCGCCGTTCGGACCGTGTTGGAAACGATGCGGAAGCGCGACGTTTCGCCGGCCGATATGCCGTAGAAGCCGCAATCGCTCACGTCGTTGTCGGCGATCGCGACGTCGGCCGACTTGGCCGATTCGATGCCGTTGACCGCAATGTTCGCGATGCGGTTGCCCGCGACCCGGCAGCCGGCGGAATTGTCGACGTACACGCCGCGCCGGGCATTGTTTACGATATTGCGCTCCACGATAGCGCCCCGGCACCGCGAAACCGTTATGCCGTGTTTGCCTGCTCCCGCGTCGTAGACGAAATTGTCCGTAATCGAGACGTCCTCGACCAAAGCGGCCGGATCCCCGTAGCAGCCGATGCCGCCGTAGGCCGCCGCCCCGGCGACGAAATTGTTCGCGATCCGGATCGAACCGCCCGCCTGCGGCGTTCCGCGCTGCACGCCGTCTTTGTCTTTCGTCGACTCGCTGTTCGGGGCGGGCGTGCTCACCGATATGCCTCCTCCGCAGTTCAAAATCGCATTGCCTTCGACGAGGCATCGTTTCCATTTGAACAAACGAACGGCCCAATACGTCAGCCCCTCGAACGTGTTGTTCGCGATGACGATGTCGGACGACCATACGTCGTGAATCGCGCCGTGCGTTCCGACGCCGGCCGCCCAGGCGGTCGTCCCCGGCGTTCCGCTCGCGCCGAAGTAGCAGTCGCGAACCGTCACGTTTCGGCACGGCGTTCCGTCGTGACGGCCGAACGCCGCGAAGCTGAGCTTCGTCGGCACGTCGATCTGGATCGCCTCGGAAAAATAACGCGATCCGTCGTCCGCGTTTTTGTAGCCGACGAACCGGCAATGGTCGATCAGCACGTCGCGGCTGGCGTTGATTTCGATCGCGTGCGCCCATACGACGTCCTTGATCGTGACGTCGCGAACGGCGACATTGCGGGCGTGGCCGAAGTTGAAGCCGACGTAGGCGTCGGGGTATTGCAGCACGTTGCCGTCCCACGTGCCGCCTTCGACGACGATATCGCCGTGCCCTTCGTAGCCGTCGTACTGCGCGCCGACGTCGCCGTTCAGCAGGAAGCTGTCGTTGTGGCACCGCAGCATGACGGCGCCGGGGTGAAGCGCCAGCTTCGTGCCGCGGTATATGCGCAGCATGCGCGTCAGCTTGTACGTGCCCTGCGGTACGTAGACGTGCGCGCTTCCGTCCGCCAGCGCCCGGTCGAGCGCCTGCTGTACGGCCTCCGTGTCGTCGCGGCTCCCGTCGCCTTCCGCGCCGAAGTCGCGCACGTTCAGCCAGTCGAGCTTGCGGTGGCGGACGGGATGCTCCCCTTCGCCGGGCCCGCTCCCCGGGCCGTCATGCCCCGGGCGGCCGTACACCGCTCCGCTTACCGCGTCCCCTCCCGCATAGCTGCGCTGTCCGCCCAGCATCGCCTGCGCGGCTATCGTCGCCCCGGCCGCTCCGAGGGCGGCGATCATGTCTCTGCGGCTCCACAGCTTGCGGCCTCCTTTGACGCCGCCGCTTCCCGTTTCGCCCCCGGTCGGGGGGCTTGATTTTTCCGGTGCCGCCGTTGCTGTCGACTCTGCCGCTCTCGCCGACGCTGTCGTTCCCGTCGACGCTGTCGCTTCCGCCGACGCTGTCGCTTTCGCCGCGGCTGCTTCTGCTGCCGATTCGCGGCCGTGCCGCCCTTTCATACCAACCAGCCTCCTTTGCCGAAACTTCTCTCCCAGTGTAAAGCCGCCGACCGGCATGACCCTATACACACGTTTCACGATACCTTGCAATTGTCCGGCCGACCGTAACGTTTGCACACAATCGTAAAAAATGGCAACTGCGAGCGGCCGCCCAGATACCTAACCGCCCAGGCGCGGCCGCAGTTGCCCGGAATCGGCAGCTTGTGGTCGGCTGTCGGTCTCCTTCATTCGGTTCCCGCGCCGATCTCTTCCAAATAACGGAATAACATTCCGTGATCCCGAAACGTCGAGGCGATTCGTCGCTCCGGCGCACCCGGCACGCCCAAAGAACTGTACAAAAAACGAACAAATGTAAATTGCGCCCTGCCCCGCGGCGACCTTAGGATATACATGGCAGCGCCGCTGCGAAATGAACGATGGAACAACGAAACACGGAGGAACGAAACGGATGAACAACATTATCAGCTATTCGGATTTGCTGCTGCTCGGAGGCAAACCGGAGCAAAACGCGGAAACGCTGCTGCGCGAAGGAGCGGCCCATATCGAGCTGCTGCTGGACGGGGAGGCGTGGGACGAGATGGAAGCGGCGATGGAGAGACTTGCGGCGCATTTGCGAGGAACAACGGCTTCCTTTACGGTACATCCGCCGGCCTGGGATACGAACTTGACGAGCGAAAATCGGGCGATACGCGAAGCTTCGTTCGCGGAATACCGCAAATCGATCGCATTCGCCGGCCGGATCGGAGCGACGCACGCCGTGATCCACCCCGGCTTCCGCTTCTCCCCCGCGTTCGACATCCGAACCGCGGCGCTTCGGGCCGAGGAAGCCGTCGGCCGGCTGTGCGCGGCGGCCGCGCCGCTCGGCGTCAAGCTCGCCGTCGAAAATGTCGGCTACCGCGGCAGCTCGCTGTTTACACAGGACGAATACGTGCGGTTCGTGGAACGGCTTGACGATTCCGCCGTTTACTTAATCGACACCGGCCATGCCCATCTGAACGGCTGGGACATCCCCGCCCTGATCCGGCAAGCCGGCCGCAGGCTCGGCTGCGTCCATCTTCACGACAACTTCGGGGACGCGGACGCCCATTTGCCGGTCGGCGAAGGCTCGATCGACTGGGGGCCGGTCTGGGACGCGCTCCGCGACGCTCCGGCCTGCCAGCTTATTTTGGAGTACGCCCCCGGAACGGACGTCTCCAAGCTGCGCGCCGGGCGGGATTTGCTGCGGTCCGTGGGGCTTTAGCGCGGCCATCCGCTCGATGCGCAAACAATGACGGGTACAGGAGCGCGTCCGACGGAGCCATTTGGGGCGAAGCTCATCCCTTGCGCCTTTCCCGCCGCCCAAATAAGAGTCTTCGGAGTACGCTAAATCAACGGGTTCGGCAACGAAACTGGAGTTAGCGGTTTTTTGAGGCTCTTAAAACAGTCCTGAAGCCGCCGGAAGCCTTCCTCAGGACGATATCGAAGGAAAGAAGAGTCTCAAACACCCCCTATTTCCCCAAATTACCTATATGGGATAGAAATAAGAGGTGCAAAAGACCGCTATTTGCAGCTGCATTCATAAGCGAATACAAGATGCGAAAGATGCCCCCGCAAAAAAAGCCGCCCGCTACCTGTTCGGGTAACGGGCGGCCCGCGACCGTCTCGCGGCGCCGAGACGGGCCTCGGATTCGCCAGCGAGTTGGAAACTTCGTATCGAGTCTTGCATCACGCCTTCTCGCCTTCAGCCCTCACGCCGCCACGCCGCCACGCCGCCACGCCGCCATGCCGGATCGGCTACGTTCCGTCGGCGAACGCGTTCGCGTCTTCGGCGCCCCGCCGCTTTCGGAACTGATTGGGGCTCTGCCCCTCGATCGATTTGAACACTTTGCTGAAATAGTACGGATCGGAAAACCCGACCTGCTCGGCGATTTCGCCGATCGAAGCGGACGTGCTCCACAGCAAATGTTTGGCCCGCTGGACGCGAAGCTCGCGAATGTAGGACACCATCGGCATTCCGGCGTATTTTTTGAACAGCTGGCACAAATATTCGTATTTGCGGCGAAACTGCTTCTCCATCGTCTCTTTCGTAATCGGCGTGCTGTAAAACTCGTTCAAATAGTTCACGATGCCCCGGTACGTCTGGAACGAGGCGGGGATCGCGCCGGCCGCGCTGCTCCGTTCGAGAAGCTCCTCGGCGATGTTCGCGAACATTTGCCCGAGCAGCAGCGTCGCGGCGAAGCGGAAATAGCCGCGCGGCTTCGTCTGCCCTTCGAGCAGTTTTTCGAACAGCCCCAGCAGCTCGAAGCGCCGCAGCGGGGTAAACCGGCGCGGAATCCAGAGCGGGTCGTGATCGACGCTAGAGAACGTGCGAAGATCCTGCTTTTGCAGCTGTTTGATTTTAAGATCGCCGTCTAAGTTTCCTCCATGCTCGAGCGGGCGCAGCGGCGGATCGGCGGCAAACTGCACCCAGAAAAAGCCGGCGCTCGGCGGAAGCGCCTTCCAGCTCCGATGCGTTTCCCACGGCAGCAGCAAGTAGCATTCCCCGGACCGCAGCTCCAGCTTCTCCTGCTCCACCTGCAAATAGACCGGGCCTTCGATGACGGCGATGAGCTCGAAATACGGGTTGGAATGCCCCCAGTCGTGGAACGAATGAATGCCGAGATGCTGCTTGGCCCATTTGACGTCTAGCCTGGCGAGCCGCGATAGCGCGAAGAGCTGTTCCCCCATATCCGTCTCCTCCGTTTCGGGATCTCGTTATCCTCATTATACTAGCCCTCGCTTGCGGCGGCATCCTCCTTTTACGCCGCTCCCGGGCCGGACGGAACTAACGATCGTCCATTTTATCGGGCGAAAGGCGCTGCTATACTGGGGCTACCGGCGACAGGCCGGCCACGGCGGCAAGACCGTCTTCTCGCTCAGCCTTCGACCCGAATCCGCGGTCTTTCCCCGTTCCGGGCACTCGCCGGCCGGGTAAGGGATTTCCTTTTCCTTGCCGGATGGCGACGCCGGAATCACGTTGATCGATGGAGGGAGTCGAGCATGATAGGAAAAAAGGGGCGAACGGCAGTCGCGGCAAGCATCGTTGCGGCGATCGGATTCGGCTGCTCGGGAGGACCGGGCAAGCAGCCCGCGGAGGGGAGCGAAGCGTCGAAAGCGCCGGAGCCGGTCACGCTAAAAATGTATACGCTTGCAAAGTCGTTTTCGGAGGCGGACTTCAAGCGGCTCGTGACGGAGCCGGTTCGCAAAAAGTACCCTCACATCAGCATCGAATTGATGGAGGAGCCGAACGACAGTACGGGCGCCGGCCTGGAAAAGTTTATCGTGGCCGGCAACGTGCCCGACCTCATTTACGCGAATACGCAAAACATCGGCAGCTACAGCCGCGATTTGCAAGTCGCTCTCGATTTGAACGGTCCGGTCAAGCAGTACCAGTTTCGGCTCGACAGGCTGAGCCCCGAGGCGCTCGACTCGATCCGCTCGTACGGCAAAAACGGCGAGCTGTACGGCATCCCGTTTTCCACCAACGGGGCGGCGCTTTACTACAACAAAGACATTTTCGACAAATTCGGCGTGCCTTATCCGAAAGACGGCTCGACGTGGGAAGACATTTTGGAGCTGGGCAAACGGGTCGGGAGAACGGAGGGCGGGGTCGAGTACAAGCCGCTCGGGCTGGCCAGCTTTACGCATCTGGCCACGTCGCTGTCGCTTCCGTATATCGACGCGAAAACGAACAAGGCGGCGTTCGGCACGGACGGTTGGACCCGGGTCGCGCAAACGTACAAAGCGATCAAGGAGCTGCCGAACAACAAATATAAAGGCGGCAACGACGATTTGTTCATGTCGAAGCAGGAGCTGGCGATGTACGCCACGTACGACAACGTGCTGCTGTTTTTGGAGGAGCTGAACAGGAGCGGGAAAGCGCTCGACTGGGACATCGCCTCGTACCCGAACTTCAAGGAAAAGCCGGGCGCCGGGCTCGGCTTCGATGCGAAGGTGCTGCTCGTTTCGTCGAAAACGAAGCACGTCCGGGAAGCGTTGCAGGTGATCGAGTCGATGACGTCGGACGACGTGCAGATGGCGGTGACGCGCAGCGGCCGGATTTCGTCGCTGAACGATCCGAAGTTCAAAGAAAATTTCGGCAAAGACCTCCAATCGCTGCAGGGCAAAAACGTCGCCGCGCTGTTCAAAAACGTCCAGGCGTTCAAGCCGCCCGTCACGAAGGAAGTGAACGCCGTCTCCAAATTTATGGGCGAAGCCGCCGCGGACATCGAGGCCGGCAAAGACATAAACACCGCCCTGCGGCAGGCGGAGGAAAAGGCGAACAAAGCGCTGGAAGCGCTCGGCCATTGACGCCCTATGCAAACCGAAAGCCGGCTCCGATCGTTCGACGACGATCGTCCGGCTTTTTTTCGGCGTTTTTTCCGTTTCCCGAACGAAGGAACGGACCTTTGTCCTCACACCCGGAGCGTCTTCCAGGCTCCCTTCTTGAACCGTTTCATGATCAGAAACGAGCGCACGAACTGGTCGGCGGCGGCGGCGAGCCATATGCCGTACAAGTCCATCTTCATGCCGTACACGAACAGCAGGCTCAGCACGACGCGAAACCCCCATACGCCGATAAACGTGGAGTAGAGCGGATAACGCGTATCGCCGGCCCCGCGCAGCGCCCCGCTCAAAATAAACTGCGTCGCCTGCGACACCTGGATAAAGCCCATGATGCGGATCGACAGGGCGCCCTTCTCGATAATGTCCGGCACCGTCGTGTACAGCATCATAATTTGCGGCGCGAACGCGATAAACCCGACGCCGATCGCTCCGGCGACGTAAACGCCGATTTTGCGCACCTGCCAGCCGTACCGCTCGGCAAGCTCCGGGTTGCGCGCCCCGAGCGCCTGGCCGACGAGCGTCGAAGCCGCGATCGCGAACGCCATGCCGGGCATGAACGAAAGCCCGAAAATGCTGAACGCGATTTGCGTCGCCGCGATCGCCATCGTCCCGAGACTGGCCGCCACCTTGAAAAAAATGAGCATCCCGAGCCGCATGACGATTTGCTCGAGCGCCGACGGGAAGCCGATTTTGCCGATTCGCGCGATCGTCTCCCGGTCCAGCCGGAACAGATGGCGCAGCGAAAGCCGCACCTTGTATTTGCCGCTGAACATGACGATCGTCACCCACGACATCGACACGAGCTGCGCGACGAACGTCGCGACGGCCGCTCCCGTAATGCCCATGCCGCCGTAGCTGCCGACGCCGTAAATGAGCGGGTACCCGATCAGCACGACGAGAACGTTGGCGACGACGTTGATTTTCATCGGCGTCCGCGTATCGCCCGCCCCGCGCAGCGTAGCGGTGAACGACATCGAGATCGTCGTAAAGCCGAGCGACAGGAAAACGATTTTGGCGTACGTCAGCCCGTGCGCGATAACGTCCTCCGTTCCGCCCATCAACCGGAGAAAATCGGCCGCGAACGTGTAGCTGACGGCAATCATGACGACCGACAGCACGATGTTGAGCAGAAACGCCTGCCCGGCCGCCCGGTCGGCTTCGTCGAGCCGGCCCGAGCCGATCGAACGGGCGACGATGACGGTCGTGCCGACATTAAGCGTCGAGAAAAGCGCCAGGAAAAGAAAAAAGGGCTGGTTCGTTAGCCCGACCGTCGCCACCGCTTCCGGGCTTAGCCGCCCGACCATGATCATGCTCAGCATTTGCGTAAAATTCGCGAGAAGCATTTCGACCAAGGACGGTCCGGCCAGCCGCAATATCGATTGCCGAACCGCTTTCTTGTCGTTCGGGTCAACGAGGAAAGCGTCCGTCGCTTTCGTTTCCGCGGCGGGTTCCGCGTGGCCGGACGGCGACTGCCGCTCGCGCTCGGTTTCCACGTTCATGTCCTTCGCACCTACGCTTTCGCTGTGAAGTTATGTTCATCATACCACAGATCGGCGCGGGCGAACGGACAAAATCGTTTTATGTTTCGACATCGGCCTTCGACAGCATCCTTGCCCGTTTTCTAGTAAGCTGGTAGCGACAACTATTTTCATAGAGCGAGTTCAAACGAACATCCGCCAAAAGGAGGCCGTACCGTGGAACAGCAAACTCGCGAAATCGCCGGCGAACCCATGCTGCCGCAGCCGTCTGACGCCCCTGAAGGAGTACGTGTTGAGCATCGGAAACCGAAGCTTACGATGAAATTGCTGCAGGAACAAATTCACGACCTGGAGCTCGAAAACCGTCTGCTGATCCGCCGCCTGGAGCAGCTGGAGCAGCGTTTGCCCTCCAAAGCGCCTTGGCTGGACGAAGCGGCGGCGGCGCGCGACGAAACGGAGACGGAGAACGCGCGCGAATCGCCGGCAGGCGAGCCGGCGCAAGCCGGGGCAACCTTAAGCGCAGACGACCGCGCGCTTGCGACCGCGCACGCCGAGCCCGTGCTCCTTCCGCGATCCGTGCGGCATCCCGTCCCGAAGCGCACGTTCTGGGGACTGTTCCGGTTTCGCAGCCGGACGTGAGCGGACGACTCAGCCTGGCGTCGCAGGCGGATAGCTAGAGCCGATCCGCACCGTTCCGAGCCGGGCCCCGCCCAAGTCGCGCAGGCTCTCGAACGCTTGAACGGCGGCGGTCGCGATCTCGATATCTTGGGCGCTCGTGCCGCCGCTGACGCCGACGCCCCCGACGATCGTCTTGTCTTTGACGAGCGGGATGCCGCCTCCCAGGATGACGAGCCGACCGCCATTCGTCGTGTTGATGCCGAACGTCGGCCCGCCGGGCTGCGCCGATTGGGCCAAATTGGCCGTCGGCATGCGCATCGCCACGCTCGTCCACGCCTTCCCTTGGGAAATGTCGATGCCGGCGATCCGGGCGTTGTCCATCCGGTGAAATGCGACGAGATTGCCCCCGTCGTCCACGATCGCGATATCCACGGCCAGCCCGAGCTCCCGCGACTTCCGTTCCGCCGCCGCGATCAGCGCTTTGGCCGTTTCCAGCGTCATTTTGTGCATATCGTTCCAACTCCTTCAACGTTTCGCTCCGATAGCATATGGCCGCCCGCCCAAATCGGTGACCGATGCCGCCGTTTTTGAAACTTCCGGGGCTCCCGCTGCGTCTTAGTTGACAAAGGAGTTGAGAGGCATGCGCATACAGAAGCGGTTTCTTAGTCTCGCGTTGCTTGGCATTGCGGTAATTGCGGCATCGTGCGGCCAAAAAAGCGGTCCGGCGGACTCCGGAGCAAATCCGCCGCCCGAACCGAAGACGCAAGCGGTCAAAGCTGTCGACAACGGAACGATTATATCCAAAGAGGGGAATCGCTGGCTGATCACGGCCTATATCGAAAAAAACGGCACCCCCTACATCGACGCCTACTGGTTCACGGTGACCGATCGGACGGCGCTGCAGACGAGCGGCGGCCAAACCGTAACGCCCGACAAAGCGGCGATCGGCGCGCAGGTGGAGGCATGGCATACGGGGACAGTCGCGGAATCGTATCCGATGCAAACCGCCGCGGCCAAAATCGTCGTTCGCGACGATGCGCGGAAGGCGCCCGAGGGCATGATCGGCCAAGCGGAGGCGGTGCGGCTCGCCCTGCAATCCCAAACCGGGTCAACGATGGCGCAGGCCGTCAAAAACGTCTCGCTCCATGCGGATAACGGGTACTGGAACGTCGAGCTCGTCCGGCACGAAGCCGTGGGGCAGCCGGCAACCGTACGCATCGACGCCCGTTCCGGCCGGACGATACCGATCCCCGTCGCGGAAAACGACGCGTTCCGCCTGTTTTCGCCCCGGCCGGGGACGGAAGCTTCTTCCCCGATCGTTGTCGAGGGCGAAGCCCGCGTATTCGAAGCCGCCTTCAGCTGGACGCTCGAAGACGGGCACAACGTGTTGGCCGAAGGACACGCGAAGGCCGAGGAGGGCGCTCCCGCCTGGGGCCGCTTCCGCTTCGAGATCGGCTACGGGAAAGCTTCACAGCCCAACATGACGCTCCTATTGTTTGTGCACAGCGCCAAAGACGGAAAGGTCGAGCATCAGCTCGCCGTTCCTTTGAAGGTGCCCAAGGACCGGATCGATTACACGATCAAGTAATGCCGAGCCCTGCCGGCAGCGGGGCTGACCCGATGTAAGAGTCACGTCTATCGACGTATTTCGAGGATGAGCGCAAACCGTCGGCTTCGGAAACGTAACGGACGCCACGGCGCTTATTTCGCGAAAATCGGCCGTTTTCCAATCGTAACGGACACCACCTGCGCTTATTTGCTCCGAACCGCCGTCCAAAAGGGGGTTTTTCCCAATTAGGTGCGCCTGTGTCCGTTAGAATAAAAATAAGCCGAAATGAGGCTCGAGAGCGGCCGCCGTGTCCGTTAGACACTTGGAGCTCGGAACTCGGAACTTGGAACTTGGAGCTTGGAACTTGGAACTTGGAGCTTGGCCAGTCCCGCCGCCTCATGCTCGCCTCCGCTCCAAGCGACGACGCCAGCGAGGTCATACGAGCCGATATCGCCTTTCCCGCCGCCTGCAGCAGGAAACCCGCTCCGGCTTCGGCGCTTAAGCGAAGGTCGGGACGGACGGTCTTTTCTGCGTAAACCGAACCTTGTTGGTTGTGCCGAACCGGCAGCGGAGCGGGAAGCGAGGAGCGAGATGGAAATGTTCCCGCTACTTTCGGTCGTTTCCCGTTTGCGGGCAAAACAACGGGAAAACATCCCGCTACTTTCGTCCAAACCGCGCTTTTCGCCGATTCGGTGCCATTTTATCGGGAGCTTCTCCCGGTATTTCGCCACGATACCTATAGGAGAGCGGGTTAGCGGGAGGTTTTCCCGTTCGTTCTGTTCCAACCGCCCGGCAGGATTCGGTTCCGCCGGACGTGGAAACGAAAGGCTCGCATCCATACCGCGAGACGATCCAAAAGAGTTCTCTTGAACAAAAAAGATGCGGCCCGCGAAAGGCCGCATCTTTTTTGTCCTGCTTAAGCGCCCTTGCGCTTGATCGGAACGTAAATGTCCATCTGCACCTCCGGCTTGTCCGGGTGGCAGCGCTCGTCGTACAGCTCGAATTCCGGCGTCCCGGCGTGCTCGTAGCCCGAATGCGGGAACCATTCCGAAAATACCGACTGCCACGTGCTCTGAATCGACGCCGAAAATTGCTCGCGCGGCACTTTGGGCGTCGTGAACACGGCATATTCGGCCGCCGTGAATTCGCGACAGGCGAGATCGTCCGGCACCCCTTCGAAATGCTCCGCCTCCATCCCGATCATGTATGTAAACGTTCCCGAATCCATATCGAAGCTGTGGCAAATGCCGAGCTCGACCGGACTGTCGCGGTGCACGGCGTTCGGAATGCGCTCCCACCGGCGGTTTTGCAAATATTGCTGCCAAAAAGCGGGGATTTCCCGCAAATTTTCGCCGTCGCACGTTGAGGTGCGCAGCTCGTAGCCGATCACTTTGAAAGCGGGCTTGGCGACGATCCGGTATTCCATGCGAATGCCCCCCAAATATGGATTGTATTTGCGCTGCAGCACGTTCAGCTTCGGGTATGCCGGCGGCTTGACGCCCTGCTTGCGGTAATCGGCCGGCGTCATCCCGAACATCCGCTTGAAGGCGCGCGTGAACGTTTCGTGATTGCGGAAGCCGTTCTCCAAGGCGACGTCGATCAGCTTCGCATCCGTATAAGCGATCCGGTAAGCGGAGCGCGCCAGACGCCGCTTGCGCACGTAATCCATCACCGCTTCTCCCGCCATCGCCTGAAAGACGCGATGGAAGTGATAGTCGGAAAAGTTCGCAACCTGCGCCAGCCGCGACAACGACAGCTCCTCGCCCAAATGCGCCTCCGCGTAATCGATGGTCGCTTGAATTTGCTTCAAGTAATCGTCCTTCACGCTTTCCGGCCGACCTCCTCCGTCGTGCTCGTTTCATTGTAAACCGCCAGCGGCGGCCGGTTCTTGATCTTTCTTGCTATTTGAGCGGCGGCACACCGCCGCCCGGCAGTCGCTTCCGCGGAGATAACGGAAACGATTTCCCTCCGTTATCCGAACGAAATGGCGCTGCAAAACGATCCTGGCGGAACCCTTTTTCCGCTATCGGCCGTTTTCGCGGCGAATGTTCGAGGATTGCGGCCGAGATCTGCCTAACGGAAAAAAAGTTCCGCTGTTTTCGGGAGCGCGGGCGAAAGTACGGCAATAGCGGAAAATTTGTTCCTCTATACGATCAGCCGACGCCGCGCGAATGCTTTTCCCGGAACTGTCCCGGAGTCATTTCCGTGCTTTTCTTGAACAGCCGGATCAGATAAGACGGCTGGTAGCGCAGCGTCTCGGCGATATCGGCGATTTTCATGTCGGTCGTCACGAGCAGCTCCTTGCACTTCTCGATGCGCAGGCCGGTCAAATAGTCGATGAAGTTGACGCCGGTTACCTGCTTGAAGGCGCGGCTCAGCTTGAACGGACTGACGCCGAAGCGGTCGGCGTACAGCTCGAGCGACACGTCGGTCGACAGCTCGCCGTGCAGCTGCTCGACGACCCGGTCGACGATGCGGCGCGTCTCCGGATCGATCGCGGCGGATACGGAGCGGACGAACGGCTCGATGACCGACGCCGCGAACCAGCGCGTCATGTCCTCCGGATGGCGGAGCGCCATCAGCTCCTCGTACAAATGCTTCCCGCCGTACACGCTGCCCGGATTGACGCCGGAGCGGAACATGGCGTCGTAGGCGCTCCCGAGCAGCTTCAGCATCGCCTGCTGAACGTGCATTTGCGTACCCGCCTTGCTGCGGACCGCCTCCGCAAACTGCCGCACGCCCGCGGCCGCTTCCTCTCCGAGCCCCATCCGCATCGCCCCGATAATTTCCTTTTCCAGCTCGAGCGGAAATTCGACGGGGTGGCCGATGTCGGGCATCGCGTCGTCCACGTCCAAAATGTCCGTCTTCGCGTTCGGGTCGCGCAGCCGAAGCGTCTTCGACGTTTCCTCCAGCATGTCGGGCAGCTCGAGCACAGACTCGGACAGCTTGCCGACGGCGATCGCCACGTTGACCTTCAGCAGGCCGCTCACCGCGGAAGCGATGTCGCCGGCAAGCTTCAGCAGCCCGGCTTTCGCCCGCTCCGCCGGGACCGACGGATCCAGCGCGAGCAGCACGCCGACGGTCGAATCCTGGAAATTGATCGCATGCGCATACTCGGCTTCCGAGCGGCACAGCTCCTGCATGATGTTCGTTGCGGCATAATCGATCAGTTGCCCGTCGCGCCCGGAAAACTTCGTTTCCGGAATCCCTTTCCCGTACAGCCCCGCGACGAGAAACGCGAACCGTTTCCCTTCGATATGCCAGTCGTACTGGCGAAGCTTCTCGACGACTTCCTTCTCTGACGACGGCATAATGCGCCCTTGCAAAAATTGCAGCAAAAATCCTTCCCGGAGCGACGGCAGCGACCGCCGCAGCCGTTCCTGCAGCACCACGCTCTCGTCGAGGTGCCGTTTCCACTGCCGCTCGATGAAGGCGATTTCGTTCAGCCGGTCGGCTCCCGTCTCCTTGGCGAACGGGAACAAACCGACGAGCCGCCGGATCGGATGGTACAGACGCCCCGAGGCGTACCACGACAGCAGCAGCGCCAAGGCGAGACCGAAGGCGCTGACGGCTACGATCATGCGCGACATCGCGTGAACCGGAGCCGTAATGGACGACAGCGGCGTCGCCGAGACGTACACCCAGTCGTTGCCGAGCCGGGACAGCTGCCCGAACGAAACGGAGTAGCTTCTGCCGTTCCAGTCGTAGACGAACGTGTCTTTGAACGTATTCACGGGCATGATGCGGCGGATCGCCGCGTCGCGCAGCCCCCCGCCCCCGGCGTCGTCCGACGCCACGACGCGCCCGTCGCGGTCCATCAGAAACGCGGTGCCGTCGCCCGCCGCGAGACGCCGGACCAGCTGGTCGAGCGCCCCCTGGTGCAAATAAATCAGAAACGCGCCGAACGGCCGGTCGCTGCCGCTGGCGTACAGCTTCGTCACGACGCCGGGATAAGTCGTTTCGCCGAAGCCGACTTTCGGCAGCGCGTCGATCCAAACAATTTTCCGCTCGCCCCCGAGCAAATCGCGAAAGCTCCCCGCTTCGTCGCCGCCGCCGATCGTCCGGACGCCCCAATGGTCGCTGATCAGCTTGTCGGTATTGTCCAAATAGAGCGCCACGTCAAAGACGAGCGGGTTGCCGTCCTTCATGAGCGCGAGCGAGCGGTACAAATCTCGCGTTTTCTGAAACTGTTCGGCGAAGTTCATGCCGGACAGCGATTCGTCGAACTCGGGATTGAAAGCAAGCTGGGCGGAAAACAGCTCCAGCTGGGACAAATATTCGTCGACCCGCTGGATCGATTGGTTCAGCTGCACTTGGTGAGCTTCGTTCAGCTCGCGCACGATCGGCCCGGCGCCCAAATTGTAGACGCCGATGCCGATGAGAAGCGCGGGCAGGCACGTAATCGCCAGGACGAGCACGAGACTTTTCCAATAAAACGTTCCTTTGCGGTATTCCGTTTTTTTCATAAGCCGCTCCCCCTTTTCCGCAAACGTCCGTGCAACCGCTTCCTCCGTTCTCACTTGACCATTTTAGCCGATTCGGACCGCCGTCCGCAATGGCCTGCAAAACAATACTATCGCCGGAAATCCGCGCCGCTGCGGCATTTTCGCCTGGCAAAAGGTTAGCATTGCCGGAAATTGGCGGACGGCGGTACGCTGGGAATACCCTCGAAGCGACCGGGGCCTTCGAAGCCGCCCCTTCAAGCGGCCGCGCCATTCACAATCGCCGCGCTCGCCACAAACGACCAATCACAACGATAGGGGGATACCGACGATGACGACCGAAACGAAAGCCGCCGCGCGGCAAACGTCGGCGGGGCCGGATGCGCGTACGCGGCAAAGAACGAAGCTCGGGCGCCTCGCCGCCGACCTGGCCCGGGATAAATATTTATATTTGCTGGCGCTGCCGGGAATCGTCTATTTTATCATTTTCAAGTACGTGCCCGTAGGCGGGCTCGTCATCGCCTTTCAAAACTATTCGCCGTACTTCGGCATAATGCAGAGCGAATGGGTCGGGCTCGAGCATTTCCAGCGCTTTTTCTCGAACGACGATTTCGTTCTGCTGCTGCGCAACACGCTCATGATCAGCCTGTTGAACCTCGTCTTCTTCTTCCCGCTGCCGATCGTGCTGTCGCTCATGCTGAACGAGCTGCGCAGCATGGCGTACAAGCGGTTCGTGCAGACGGTCGTTTACATTCCGCACTTTTTGTCGTGGGTGCTCATATCGGGTCTCACGTACTTGATGCTGTCGCAGTCGGAAGGGCTCGTCAACAAAATCATTCACGAGCTCGGCGGAAGCCGGATCGGCTTTTTGACCCATCCGGACTATTTCTGGGGGCTGCTCACCGCGCAGGTGATGTGGAAGGAAGCGGGCTGGGGGACGATCATCTTCCTCGCGGCGATCGCCGGCGTCGATCCGCAGCTGTACGAGGCGGCCGTCGTCGACGGAGCGGGGCGTTTTCGCAAAATGTGGCACATCACGCTGCCGGCGATCCGGAACGTCATCGTCATCCTGTTCATCCTGCGGCTCGGCTCGGTCATGGACGTCGGCTTCGAGCAGGTGTACTTGATGATGAACGGAGCCGTCTCCTCCGTCGCCGACGTATTCGACACGTACGTATACCGCAACGGGGTCCAGCAGGGCGAATTCAGCTACAGCACCGCGATCGGGCTGTTCAAATCGATCGTCGGCATCGTTCTCGTCGTCGCCGCCAACAAGCTGGCGAAACGGTTCGGCGAAGAGGGCGTTTACTAACCGCACCGGCAGAAAGGAGCCACACATGCGCACCAGCACGGGAGACCGGATCTTCGAAGCGGGAAACGTCTTGGCGCTCGCCGTCGTCAGTCTCGTTTCGCTGTTTCCGATTTACTATACGTTCATATTGTCGTTCACCGACCCTACCGAGTATTACCGGAAGCCGCTCATCTTATTTCCCGAGAAATGGACGCTCGACGCGTACCGCTACTTGCTGTCGACGGATACGTTTCTGACCGCGATCGGCAACAGCGCGTTTCTGGCTACCGTCGGAACCGCTTTCAGCCTGATCGTCACGTCCGGGCTCGCCTATGCGGTATCGCGCAAAAGGCTGCGGGGCCGCAGGGTCATCCTGTTCGGCGTCCTGTTCACGATGCTGTTCCAGCCGGGACTCATCCCTTCGTATCTCGTCGTCCGCCAGCTCGGGCTGATCGACAGCATTTGGTCGCTGATCGTGCCGGCGCTTACGGGCGGCTGGTACGTGCTGCTCATGAAAGGCTTTTTCGACAGCATTCCGGACAGTCTCGAGGAAGCGGCGCGCATCGACGGCGCCAACGAAATCGGCATTTGGCTGCGCATTATTTTGCCGCTGTCGCTGCCCGCCATGGTCGCGTTCGGGCTGTTTTTCGCCGTCGGCTACTGGAACACGTTTTTCAACGCCATTCTATTCATCAACGACCAGCGCAAATGGCCGCTTCAGGTGATCCTGCAAAACATGCTCGTCGACCCGAGCACGTCGAACGCGAACGTGGCCGACTTCCGGGCGAATCGGAAAATGCCGTCCGAAACGCTCAAAATGGCCGCCGTCGTCATCGCCACGGTGCCGATCATGCTGGTGTATCCGTTCTTGCAGAAGCACTTTGCCAAAGGGGCAATGGTCGGTTCTGTCAAAGAATGATCACATAACCGGTTTTGTTGTACAATAATCGATACAGGAGGTCACCGTAATGAACAACAGCAAGCTGCGATGGAAAGCCGCCGGCGCCGTCTTGATCGGCGCGTCGCTCGTCGCTTCGGCGTGCGGGTCCGCGACCGGAAGCAAGGATGGCGGCGCCAAAGGGGCCGACGGAGGGAAAGGGCAGGCGGAAATTACGGAAATTTCGATGAACACGCTCAGCTACGGCACCGAATTCCCGGACGACAACAACGCGATCGTCAAGGAGTTCGAGAAACGGACGAGTGCGTTGCTGAAAATCGACTGGGTGCCGGCGACGACGGCCGAAGACAAATTCAACGTGCTGTACGCCTCGGGCAACCTGCCGGACATTACGTTCGTCGAAGACCTGGACAATCAGCAAATCCGCAACATGATCAAGCAGGGCGTCTTTTGGGATTTGACCCCGTTTATCAAAGATTACAAAAACTTGTCCAACCCCGCGCTCAAGGACATGTGGGACATGTCCAAAATCGGCGGCAAAAACTACTCGGTGCCCCGCTATTATCCGACGCACGGCGGCGGCGTCTTCCCGATGCTGCGCAAAGATTGGCTCGACAAGCTGAACCTGAAAGCGCCGGAGACGATGGACCAATTTTTCGACACGCTGCTCGCGTTCAAGGACAAAGATCCGGACGGCAACGGCAAAGCCGACACGATTCCGTATTCGGCCAGCGTGCAGTACATGAGCTTCGTCTACAACGTCTTCAACGACACGCAGGGCGCCTGGAAGCTGCGCGACGGCAAGCTGTACCCGATCATTACCGAGGACGCGTCGAGGGATGCGCTGCTTTGGCTGAAAAAGGCGTACGACGCCGGGCTGTTCCCGCCCGATTTCGCCATCATGAAGTTTTCGCAAATCAACGATACGCTTCAGGCGGGCAAAGCCGGCGGCGGCGGATACGCGATGAACAACGCGCTCACGCGGACGAAAGAAATTCAGAAGATCGAGCCCAAGGCGGAATTGATCCCGCTCACCTCGCTCGCCGGACCGAAGGGCAACAAGTTCGTGCCGTCGGGGGCGCCGTTCTACGGACATTTCCTTATTCCGAAAAAGGTGCCGGAGGCGAAAGTGAAAAAGCTGCTCGCGTTTCTCGACTACGGCTACAGCCCGGAAGGAAACGAGCTGGCGAATTACGGCGTGAAGGGCGTCCATTTCAACGAGAAGGACGGACTGAAGGTGCCGACCGAGCAGTTTGCGAAAGACAAAGTCGATCAAGGCTTCCAATATATATTCCTCAAGCTGAGCGACGAGCAGGTGCTGGGCGATCCGTCGCTGACGACGAAGGACATTTACGCGCGCAACCAGGCGATCCTGAACGAGCGCAAAAAAATCGTCGTGCCGAATCCGGCGTTCGGGCTCATCTCCGAGTCGAACACGAAGCTGATGCCGGACATCAAGAAGAAAGTCGACGACATGCGCGTCAAAGTCATTCTCGGCCAGGAAACGATCCAGGCGTACGACGACTTCATCAAGAAGCTGAAGGAAGACGCCAATCTGCAAAAAATCGTCAAAGAAATGAACGACGCCTACGCGGACAAAGCGGCCGGGAAATAACGGCGGCGCGGCGGCGCGGCATGTGCAAAGAGGGGACCGTCCGGAGCGTTTTTCGCCGGGCGGTCTTTGCGTGTGCGGCGGGCCCTTGGCGGGTGCGCGCTCCTTTGGCGGTGCAAGCGTCGGGATCGCGCAAATGCGCCATCCTCCATTCCGACGGCCGTCTATTTCGCCTCGAAGCAGTCCGCATTCTCCCCGGTTGCCGCCGGACCCGCTTCTCCTCATGTGCGGATTAGGACGCGCCGCCGAATAAGTTGCGCGATTTTGGCAAACGATGATACCGAGCGACCAAAACATGGAGGATACGGACATGAACAAACAACGCGCCATGGAAATTGCCGCATCGCCCGTCATGGCCCATGTGACATGCAACGGGGTGCCGGTCTATATTCAGCATGTCGACGAAAGCAACGAGACGGCGCGCATTTATCCGCTCGACGAGCCGGAAAACGAGCAGGAAGTGCCGTTGAACAACTTGAGGGAGCATTAAAACCGATAAAGCGGGGCCTATGCGGAGAGCGGCATGGGCCCCGTTTGCATTCGGTCCTTTTTTGCCGCAACCATCGCCCTCCGGACAATCGCACGGGGGTCCTTTTACACCGCACGCCCTACCCGGGCGCCCGCTTCTTGCCATTTGCCCCGTTCCGTTCGCCAAGCCGCTCCCGCATCGCTATAATAACAGTACACGGACATCCGCGACGCGACGGGGGGAAGACGATGATGATGCGCGATCCATATTTGAGAGCCGTCGAGCTGGCGAAGTCGGACGTCCCGACCTATCGGGAGTACCCGTTTAATCTCGGGGCGATCCGCAGCCTGGAACGGCTGGAATTTCACCCGCACGTCACGTACATCGTCGGGGAAAACGGCACGGGCAAATCGACCTTGATGGAAGCGATCGCCGTCGCCTGGGGCTTCAATCCGGAGGGCGGCACGAAAAACTTCGCGTTCTCGACGCGGGCGACGCATTCGCGGCTGCACGAATGCATCCGGCTCGTGCGAGGGGCGCAAAAGCCGCGGGACGGCTTTTTCTTTCGGGCGGAAAGCTATTACAACTTGGCGAGCCATATCGACGAGCTGGACAGCGAGTTTTCGTACAGCCCGCCCATCAAGCAGTCGTACGGGGGCAAGTCGCTGCACGAGCAGTCGCACGGCGAATCGTTCTTCGCGACGTTCGTCCACCGTTTCGGCGGACAGGGGCTGTACGTGCTGGACGAGCCCGAAGCCGCCTTGTCCCCGCTGCGCCAAATGGCGATGCTCGCGCGCATTCACGAGCTCGTCGGGGCCGGCTCGCAATTTATCATTTCGACGCATTCGCCGATCGTGATGGCGTACCCGGACTCGTTCCTCTATCATTTGACGCCGGACGGCATCGAGACGAAGACGCTGGAGCAAACCGACCATTACATCATCATGAAGCAGTTTTTGAACAACAAGGAGAAAATGATCGGCGAGCTGTTCGATAACGGCTCCTGACTTAACGTTTCGCGTACCAGTACAGCGCATATTCGGTCATCGTGGAGGCGTGGCCCATTTGACGCAGCATCGCCGTTACGTTTCCGCGGTGATACGTGTCGTGGTTGACGACCTGCAGCACCATTTCCGACAGGCGGGTTTCGCGCAACCCGGCGTACGGATTGTCGAGCGTAATCGTCCGATCCAAATCGGGCTGCCCGTCCAAAAACGACCTGTATCGTCCCGCGAGCTCGGCGTACGCCTCTTCCAGCTCCTCCAGGCTTTTCGCCTCGATTTGCTCCTGCAGCTCTCTCGCGATCTCAAGCGCCTCGCTCATGCTCGTGCCGGCCATCGTATCCAGCCAGCCATGATCCGCGATGTAAATATGAGCCATCGTCTTCGCGACCGACGGAAACACGCTCCGGATATGCCGGACGTAAACGTCCCGCGGGAGCTCCTTCAGCCGGCCGAACATCGTACGGTTCGCCCATTCGTGAAAATCGTACATCTCGATTGCATAATGCGTCATCTTTACCGCCTCCTCGATTATTTACGCCATCCTTGCTTTCTGCCCGTATCATAAAACGGCTCCCCTGACAACGGTCTGTCAGGGGAGTCGAGGACGCTGCCGAATTAGGCCGGAAAAATTCGCTTCAAATAGTTCAGCCCGGCCGCCGCTTCTTCTTCGAACCGGTTCCACGAGCATTCGACGGACAGGCGCCCGTCGTAGTTCGCCCGCCGGACGCACTCTGCAAAAGCGTCGAACGCTTCGTCGCCTTCGGCGGGAACGAACCGGCGCGTGTCCGCGACATGAACGTGATGCAGCAGCTCCCGGTGCTCGATCACATGTGAGTACGGTTCGCCGTCTTTGCGCATATGGTAAAAGTCGGCCAATACGCGTATCGATCGGCGGTTCACGTGCCGGGCGAACCGGACCGCCTCGGGAACGGTGGTAATGATGTTGCATTCCGCCATGTTCAGCGGCTCGATCGCGATCGTCACGCCCAGCGGGTCGGCGACGTCGGCGGTCCATTCCAGGAAGCGGACGATCTGCTCCTCGGCCTTCTCCCGCGCAAAGCCGTCCGGCACCGCTCGCGCCTTGCCGCTGCCGAACACGACGGTCGCTCCGCCGGCCCGCTTCACCCGCTCGAGCGCTTTCTCCAAATACCGTCGCACCCGGGCCTCGTCGACGCGCTCGCCGACGATTTTCAAATCCCCCGGCAGCATGACGTTGAACGCCGCGACCGGTACCGGGCTTTCCGTAAATTGCGCCAGCCTGTCGCGCACTTCCGCATCGCTTCGCTCCGCCTGCAGCGAGACGACCGTGCACTCGATAAAATCGTAGCCCGCCGCATGCACGACAGGCGCCTGTTCGATAGGGGCGCATACGCCGAATTCCATCGCCTTCACTCTCCCGACTCATTTGTTTATTGATTAAGTAAATTTGCCGCAACAAGACGTCGTCCGCCGGAACGAACGCATTTCTTACCGCCAGTATACATCAATCTTGCAAGCGCATCCATCGTTTTCACAAAAATTCGCATTCGTCCGCTCCGGCCGCCCGCCGCGAAAAAAGGGGCGGAAGCGACGCCGTCCGCCCCTGCGGCAAATTTAGCCGCCTCGCAACCTAAGCCTTGACCGCCGCATGCTCCATGCAGGAAATGCCGACCGTCATCGGCCCCGCGCCTTGATTCGTGACAACGACGCGAAGCTCCGTCATTTCGGCGTTCAGCCGAAAGGCGGTGCCGAACGCGGATGCGGCATTGCCGGATACTTTGCTCAGCCCTCCGGCGGTAACGGACGCCGCTCCTCCGCCGCCCGCGATAATGATGCTTTGCTCGGCCGCATCGAATACGAGCGCCGCCTGCTGAACGCATGCCGTATACGTCAGCTTGACGACTTTGCCCGATCCGGCAGCTACGGGGTCGATCGCGAAGACAGCCGTTCCCGGGGCGCCCGCGGCCATGCGAATCGTTTGCGATTGTACGAATTTCACGTCGGCTGCGTTCAGCGAAGCGCCGGACGACTGGAACAGCCGCTCCAGGACGGGGGCGTCGTTTTTGCCGGATAACGTGTAATTGCGATTCGCGTATACCCGGATCGATCCGCCGGAGCCGCTGAACAGAATAAGCCCGTTCACGTCGTTTCCGGAAATGTCCAGATCGAGCTCGGGGCCGCGCACGATGCCGATCGAGCCGCTCGTAAAGCCGGAAGCGATCCGGTTATCGACGATCCGGCACGTTTCCGCGTACGTTCCGCGAATAAAAATGCCCCATCCTCCCGGCCCGGTCAGCTCGTTATGGCAAATTTCCAAATGTTTCACTTTCCCCGCGCGATACGTGCTGAACTTGTCGACATATATGCGGTCCGCAATATTGCCCGATATGATGACGTTTTTGCAGTCGTTGTCCTGCACGGTGACGAAAATGCGCTCCTTGACGATGTTCCCTTCGATAATGACCGTCGAGCTGTCGTCGATCCACAGCTGCTTGTCGAAGTTGTTGGACGAAATGACGACCTCGGCCCCCGGGGAATTTTCGATTTCGCAGGAGCCGTACGAGTTGTTGGAATCGTAGTTGCCGACGATTTTGATTTTGCCGTTGCCGCCGAAAAAATTGTAGCTCGTCGCGTTTTGTCCGTTGTAGCAAGCGTTTCCGCCGTAGTACGTATTGAAGGTGCAAATGTTTTGAAAATGTCCGGCGTTCGTCATGGCGGGCGCTGTCGACCGGCAGCCGGTCACCACGATATCCTTGATCGGATATTGTTCCGTACCGCGGAAATTGGTTGCGTAAAAGAAATCCTCGAACTCGCAGTTTTCGATCGTAATCCGCTCGATGCTCGCTCCGATCAGCGCGCTTTCCGCCTGAATGCAGCGGATTTGGCTCGTTGCGTCGACCGCCTTGAAGCGCAGCCCGCTGCAGCGAAAGCCGCCGGCAACGAGCGAAATATGCCGGCCGAGCAGCAGCCTTCCGGTTCCTTCGAGGGTCAGGCGTTCCTTATTGATTGTAAATCCGGATTGCAGCAAATAGTCTCCGGCCGGCACGTAAATTTTGCCGCCGTCGTTCGAGGCGTCGTCCACCGCTTTCTGGAAAACGGCGGAATTGTCGAAGCTTCCGCCCGGCTTCGCATTGTACGGCGGCTGCGTAATATCGATCCAGGAGCCCGGCTGCCGCTGATGCGGAAACGGCGCGCCGCCCGAAGGCGAGTAGACCGTTTCGGCTACCGAAGCGGCGTTCGCCCCGCGGGCGCCTACCGCCGTCATATACGCCCCCGCCCCTATCATCCCGAGCGATGCCAGCAGCTTTCTGCGGCTGAGCGGCCGCTCCGTCATCGGGTGCTGCTCCGGTCTTGCTTCGTTCGAATGCTCCCGTCCGTTCGTCAAATTAAGTCCTCCCCTTCCGTCGTAAAAAATGGCAAGCTTCATCGAGGATAATGTAACAAAAAAGCAGTCCGGCCGCTTTTCCGTTATTCATCAATTTGCGGATCCATTTGACTGAGGAAGCTTTTTTACGCAATGGATCACCCAAAGCGGGTCTTAATCGCATGATTAGGCTGCATAATTAGGAATTATTTGGGAGGATTCGAGTTGTCCGCCGGCGAATCTTTCATCATGCCCCCTCTTTAACGAAGGGAGATGCAAATGGGTTGAAACGTATCGAACCGTACATAACCGTCCGCCGGCTGCGCAAGCAGCACCGGGTCGCCCCATCGCCGGACGGCGCATACGCGGCCTATGTCGTGAAAGACCCGAACGAGATCGACGCCTCGCATCCCGAAGGTACGAGCTATTTTTACAACGGCTGCAGCGTCTGGGTCCGACATGCGGATACCGGCGCCGATAGACGTCGGCAATCCGGCCGTGGACATGAACCGCAAAGCGGTTATGGGCCACAGCTTCGGCGGCTACTCCGTCAATTGCGTCGTGACGCAAACGGATTCGTTTCGGGCGGCCGTCTCTTCCGCCGGCAAAAGCGATTTGTTATCCGCCTACGCGTTGTTTCATGAAGAAAACGGGGAAATCGACGGGTACGGCTGCCAGCTGCTGGAGACGGGGCAGCTGAAGCAGGGCGGCCCTCCGTGGGAGCAAGCCGAAAATTACGTCAAAAACTCCCCTATATTTTACTTGGACCGCGTATCGACGCCTCTGTTGCTGATCGGCGGCTCCGAAGACCCGATCTACATGCCGGGAGGGATGCTCGTCGGGCTGGAACGGCTCGGCAAGCGCGTCCGGTGCGTCGTCTACAAGGGCGAAGGACACACGCCTTGCAATTGGACGGTCGCCAACCAAGCGGACGCGGCGAAACGGGTTCTGGCTTGGCTGCGGGAGCATGTGTAAACGAAAACGTTCGCCGTCTGGAACATTTTGGGGGATTCCCGCGTCTAGGATCCGAGGTGACGTTACTTTGCGTATCAAATCGACGGTTATGCTGCTAAGCTTGCTGGTCGCCATCGGCGCTTCGCTTGCGTTCAAGCCGGTATCCGTATCGGCCTGCTCCTGCGTGGGTCCCGTTTCGGTACAGGAGGAATTCAACCGGAAAACGGTCGTGTTCGCCGGGAAAGTGAAAAGCATTACAAATACGAACCAAGGCATATTCCGCTCTTCCGCCGACCCGGTCCGAGTATCGTTCGAGGTGAAGCAAGTATGGAAAGGGGAGCTTCCGGTCCGGACGGACGTATACACGGCTTCCGGCTCGGTCAGCTGCGGGTATGACGGTTTTGCCGCCAACCGGGACTATATCGTATTCGCCTACTGGGGCGTGGAAGGGCTTAAAACCGGTCTTTGCGATCGGACGAAGCTGCTGTCCGCCGCTTTTGAAGAGCTGGCGGTGCTCGGGACCGGGTACGGACCGTCCGGCGCGGAGCATTCCGCCCGGGGCGGCTACGCCGGCGCGGCGCTCGGAATCGGCGTCGCGGGATTGGTCGCGGGAGCGATTATCGCGTGGGTTATGGTGCGGAGAAGGGGCCGGGGCCGTTCGTAAAAAAACGGCGGGCCTTTCGCGCCGCCGCCGTCCCGGCCGGATCAGGCCGGGGCGGTTATGCGCTTATTTTGCAGTCGTTCTCCGCTCCGGCTTCGTTCCGCTTCCCATCCGTGTGGCGGATACGAGGTACAAAACCAGGACTAGGCCAAAAAGGTTCCATATGCTTGGTATCGACGCAAAGCCTAAATACAGACCGTACGGCAGCGACCATACGAAAACGATTACCATCAAGCTTCGCCTTCTCCAGTACGAACCGACGATGCCCAATAGCGCCGGAAACATCAACGCCATCCACATAATCGTAACCGTATCGGCGCCCGCCGGTTCCCGCGAATACGGATTCCGGAACAAGAAAACGGCACACAACACGATACAGGCTGCGGAAGCGGCCAAACCGGAAATCGATCGTTTCGTTTTCAACGCATGAAAGCCTCCTCTACCCGAGCTTTCGACGATTGGCCCGGATCGTGCTTCCATTGTGCTCGGGCGGGATTTCCCCGTTTCGGTAGAGCGAGCGAATTGCCATTATAGCCGTAGGATCGGTCGGCAAATACATATGGTTCCCGCCCAAACGCGTGATCACGATCGGCAAAGACCCGTCGTTTTTGCGATACATCGCGATTTCGAACGAAGGCTTCGTTTTTCCCGGCCTCCATATTTCGATTTCGGCGACGTCGTCGAATTCGAAAATATCGTTCCCCGCTTCAATAATATGCTTCCACGTATTGCCGATGCCGAATATGAATTTGACCTTTTTCGTTTTCGCCATATGCCGGATCGCTCCTAGCGAATGCCGGGTCGACTCCAGATTGTAAATCCAGCTTCGCTGCTCGTTCAAATGAACCGTCCAATTTTTGGAATGGAACGGAAAAAATTCGATCGTATGAAGGAACGGCACGCGTTCGCCGACAATCGTTTGCGCCTGCTTCCTGCGCGTCTCCCTCCATCCGATCGGCTCTTTGGCACGGAATTGCTCGGGGGTCCATCCCAAATAGCGCTGCCTGACGTCCGCATTCCACAACGCCTTGCTCGCCTCCTTATCGCCGCCCGGCGACGGATAACGGCTAACCAAATCGCTGTCGGGCACTTCGCCGGGGTTGATCAACAACAGCAGCGCGTCCTCGGAGCAGTCCCGGTCCAGATAGCCGTAGAAGGGCTCCGGGTAATAGGTTAGATCGAAACGGTTGAATATGTTCTTCGGCACTTCGCTCCATCTTTCATTTTGATGCAAAAACCGAATCGGGTTCTCCGATTCGAAAACGGTTCTCCAATATCGAATGAGGCTGTCCAGGTTGTACTCCAATGCATTCCCTCCGTAAGATGCGGTTGTCGACAGACAGTCTGTCCGTATGAATTTACTATACACGATAACCGCCCGGGCATAAATTCCGGCTTTTTTTGCCGCTCCATCCCGACTGGAAGGTCATCGAGCATGCCGAACGGAACACGGGACTTCCCATCGTCGAAGTACCCGAACGAAACGGCTTTTTTGCGAGGTAATGAATAAAGCGCAAAACTAAAGCCGAGAAAATCGGTCGCCTTCGTTTTCGCTGCGGACGCAATGCCGGGAGCGGACAAGCCTTCGTGTCAAATATAGTCGCCGCGAGTATCGAAAACGGCCGGGTTCAGCTTCTCCCAAGGCGTAAACGTCGTCGTCAGCCCGTACCGTTTGCCCGATTCCGCCGAGCGGTACGCGCCGAACATGATTTCGTGAACGTGCAGCTGCTGCCGGGCGGATTGCACGGGCTGCTTGCCGTCCCGCAGGCAGCGGACGAAATGGGCGATCACGTCCTCGTGCGGAATCGCCTCGATCGTTCGGTGCGGCACGAAGCAGTCGGCCAGGCCGCGCCATATTACGGGCTCGGCATCGGGCAGCGGCCGTCCGGGCGAATGGACTTGTCCCATCCTCCTATCATACCGTGCGGCTCGGAAAAAGTTTCGGAGTATGGTCAGACGCCGGTGCCGTTCATCATATGGAATAAGACATAAGATGTCTTATTTTTCTTGTACAATGGTTGTACCGATCGATAAGGAGGAATCGTCCGATGAAACCGTTGGAAGGAAAAGTGGCTCTCGTGGCGGGCGCGACGCGCGGCGCCGGAAGAGGAATCGCGATCGAATTGGGGGCGGCCGGAGCTGCCGTTTATGTTACCGGCCGTACGACGCGGGCGCAAAGCTCCGAATACAACCGTCCCGAGACGATCGAAGAGACGGCCGAGCTCGTCGATCGCGCGGGCGGCACCGGCATCGCGGTGCAAACGGATCATCTCGATCCGAACCAGGTTGGGGCGCTCGTCTCGCGCATCGAACGCGAGCAAGGACGATTGGACGTCCTCGTCAACGACATATGGGGCGCCGAAAACATGGCGGAGTGGAACGTGCCCGTCTGGGAGCACTCCCTCGAGAAAGGGCTGCGCATGCTTCGGCTGGCGGTCGATACGCATATCGTGACGAGCCATTTCGCGCTCCCTTTGCTGATCCGCGGCGGCGGCGGGCTGGCCGTCGAGATTACCGACGGCACGGAGGAATACAACCGGTCGAATTACCGGCTGTCGCTGTTTTACGATTTGGCCAAATCGTCGGTCATCCGGATGGCCCGCTCCTTGGCTCACGAGCTGTCGCCGTACGGGTGCACGGCCGTGGCGTTGACGCCCGGCTGGATGCGTTCCGAAATCATGCTGGAGCATTTCGGCGTTACGGAGGACAACTGGCGCGACGCCATAAGGAAGGAGCCCCATTTCGCCATCTCGGAAACGCCGCGCTACGTCGGCCGGGCCGTAGCGGCGCTTGCCGCCGACCCGAACGTTTCCCGATGGACGGGTCAGTCGCTTTCGAGCGGCCAGCTTGCGCGGGCATACGGCTTCCGCGATTTGGACGGCTCGCAGCCGGATTGCTGGAGCTATATCGTCGAGGTGCAGGACGCCGGAAAACCGGCCGATGTGACCGGGTATCGCTAACGTAAGTGCGGGGCGTTGTGCGGGGCGCTCAAGCGAAGTGTTCGTACCGAGCGGCCATGCGGGCGGACTTTCAGGCGCAGTTCGTGCTAGGTGTTCTTGCTGAATGATCATGTATAGCTCGTGCAGGGGCTCTTGCGGAGTGTTCCAACGGAGCTCGAAATGGTCGTACCGAGCGTTAAGCGTCTTTTGGGACCGCTAATTCGACCAAATCAAACCAAAACGCTTCGTTTCCGACTCGTCCGAAAAAATAGAAGTCCCAAACGTCCGCTAACTCGCAATCCGCGCCGCATCGCTCCAAATAGCGGTCCCAAACGTCAGCCATTCCCGGCCGATGATCCGGCGCCCGGCCTTCAATCGCGTCGGACCGGCCCTTATTCGCGGGCGAACGCGCCTCGCCCCGCCGACGGCCCAACGCCAAAAAACCGGCAAGGACGCTTCGTCCTCGGCCGGTTTTTCGCGTAACTTCCGCATTCTTCCGCATGCTTTCCGCATTCTTCCCGCGTCTTTCCGCGTCTCTCCGCGTCTCCGCGTCCCTCCGCGTCCTTACGCGATCTTTCCCGCGTTCCGTCCGCGCTCAATAGTACGTCTTCGCCTCGTCCGCGGTCGCCACGACGTCGATCTCGACGAGCAGACCGTAATTCAGGTCGCAATAGACGACCGTGCGCGCCGGATACGGCGGCTGAAAATAGCGCCGGTACATCTCGTTGAAGGGCGCGTACAAGCCGCGGTCGGACAAATACACCGTCGCCCGCACGACGTCGGCGAGCGTAAGGCCCGCCTTCGCCAGCCCCGCCTCGATGTTGCGCATCGTCGTCTCCATCTGCGTCGCGAAATCTTCGCCGGCGATGCGTTTCGTCTCGAGATCGATGCCCCCCTGGCCCGACAAATAGACGGACGAGCCGCTGCGCACCGCCGTCGAAAACGGCGGCTGCTCCAGCACTTGCTCCGGCGGGGGCTGATTCGCGTTGCGTTCTCCTCTGCTCATGATCGAAATGATCCATCCACCCCTCGCCCGTATTCGATTTGCAGCAGCGGCGCCTCGACCGGCTTTTTCGCATGCAGCGATTCCATGCCGTAGCCGATCAGCCCGGTGCTCATCAGAACGCGCTCCATCGGAAACGGCGGGCGGCCGCTGATGACGAACGATTCGATCATGCGCGTCAGCCGCTCGAAGTGGCCGAACGGACGCTGCTTCTCGCTGTCGCAGCGCGCGACCGTCACGCCGCCGCCTTCGGAACGGAACGCGTAGCCCCATTGGTCGACGAGGTCTTTGAATTGAATGACGTACCCCCGGCTGCCGTCGGCGTATTCGGCGGCGAACAGCACCGGATGCTGCCCAAGCTCGCGCGGATGGCCGGGACGAATGTCCGGATAAACGGTCAACGCGTCGAGCATGAGCGACTCCGGCCATTCGCCGCGGTCCATCGCCCGCCAGACGTCGTCGCCTTCGAGCGCCCATACGGCGCGAACGCCCGTCTCCCCGCCGTGTCTCCGCTCGGCGAGCGATTGCAGCACCTCGAGCCCGTGATAGCCGTACGCTTCGATCGAAGTCGAGAAACTGACGACGAGCCACTCGTTCGCCGTCTCAAGCAGCGCCGGATCGTACGCCGGCACCGGATCCGTATGCGGAATCGAGGAACCGCCCATAAACGGAATGCGCCGCAGCTTCAGCTGGTCGTACATCCATTTCGCTTCCCCGAGGTCGTACGACAAATGCTTGTCGGAAAAAATCGGCACCGTTACGCCGAGCTCGTCCAGCGCCTCCAGCGTTTCCCGGAGCAGCCGGCAGCGCGGGTACATTTTCTGCCCTTTCTCGTTCACCGGGTAATCGCCGTGCTCGCCGATTATAACGACGCCGTCGATCGGCGCCGGAACGGAGGGCGCCTTTACCGCTTCCGCGATCGTCGGATAAATCGGCACGCCTCGCCGGGCGGCCATATCCCGGCTCATGTCGTTGCCGGGCACCTGATCGGTGTAGATCGAGACGACCTCCACCTGCGGCGTATAGTCGAAATCGCCGAGCAGCCGCCCCAAAATAACGTCCGCGTGGGAATTGAACCGATACTCGGTCACGATGACCGCCACCCGTTTCCCGCTCCCGAAAGCCCGCCCCCGTTCGCCATGCGCCGCCCGATTCGCGTTCGCTCCGTTCACAGCCGTCCCTCCCCTCGCTCCATCGCCTGCACCGTACGGACGAGCCATCCGGACACCGCCTCGGCGATCGCATCCAAATACAGCCGGCCTTTGTCGGCCGAAGCCCGCACCGGCGCGTCGGTATAGCCGTCGCACCCGGTCAGCTCGCCGTGCCGCCCGACGAACGCGCCCGGAGGGCCGGCGAAAATCCAGTCCCGCTCCGGATGCGAATCGCCGATCCGGTCCGAGCGGACGAGCCCGGGGCTGAGCGCCATGACCGCCGACGTCTCGAAGCCGCCCGCGTGGCCGGGCACCGGCCCGACCTCGCTCGCCCCGATCCGCTGCAGGCTGTCTCGCGCAAGCGACCAATACGAGGCCGCCGCCGTCCAGATCGGATGGCGCACCGCCAGGTCGTTCGCAGCCTGCTGCATCATCGGCTCGTTGCCGCCGTGGCCGTTGACGAAAATGATTTTGCGGAAGCCGTCCTTGACGAGGCTTTCCCCGATGTCGCGCAGCACCGCGAAATACGTCATCGGCGCGAGCGAAATCGTGCCGCCGAACGACAAATGGTGCTCCGAGCAGCCGATCGGCAGCACCGGCGCGAGCAGCACCGGCACGCTCGCGGAGGCGGCGCGCACCGCTTCCTCGGCAATATGCCCGGCGATCCGCGTGTCCGTGTTTACGGGCAAATGCGGGCCGTGCTGCTCGGTCGCCGCCAGGGCGACGACGATCGCTCCGCCGGCGGCGGCGAATTCGCCGATCTCCTCCCGCGTCCGTTCCTGCATCCAGATCGACCTCATGCGTGATACCCCCCGTCTACCGTATAAAGCGAGCCGGTGACGTAGGAGGAGGCGTCCGACAGCAAAAACGCCGCGACCTGGCTCACCTCGTCCGCGCTGCCGCTGCGCCCCATAAACGTTTCCCGGCGGATCATCTCGACCGTGGAAGCCGGCAGCGCCGCCAGCTTCTCCGGCGCTTTGAAATCGCCGGGCACGAGCGCGTTGGCGCGGATGCCGAATTCGGCGTAATCCCGCGCGATCACCCGCGTCAGCTGATTGACCCCGGCCTTTCCCGCCCCGTAGCCGAGACAGCCTTTCTTCGGAATATGGCCGAGAACGGACGACGTGTTGACGATCGAGCCGCCTCCGGTGCGGATCATGAGCGGCACCGCGTATTTGCAGCACAGAAACGCGCTCGTCAGCGTTCCGGTCAGCGTAGCTTCCCATTCCTCCAGCGACAGCTCGAGCAGCGGCTTCCATACGTTCCGGTACGCGTTGAAAAACGCTCCGTCCAGACGGCCGAACGCGCGGTCGATTTCGCCGACGACGGCTTTCACCTCTTCCTCGCTCGAAGCGTCGGCCCGGATAAACCGAAACCGCTCTTCGCCGTACTGCTCCGCCACGGCCTGCATGGCCGGAACTTGCTCCAGCGGCGCGATGTCGCTGCCGACGACGACGGCTCCCTGCCGCAAAAACAGCGGAACCGCGGAACGCCCCAGCTGCCCGAGCGCCCCGGTAATCCAAATCGTCTTGCCTTGAAGCATGCTCTCACTCCTCTTCTCCTCGTCCGTTTCCGTTCCCCGTGTTTACCCTTTCACCGCTCCGAGCGTCGCACCCTCCGCGATTCTGCGCTGGAAGACGATATAGATGATCAGCGACGGGATCATCGCGATCGTAACCCCCGCAAACAGCGTAACCCAATCGGCGCTGTATTGCATCTTCTGATTCGCGTGGAACATGTTGACGCCGATCGTATATTTTTTGCTATCGGTCAAGTAGATGAAAGGTCCGAGGAAATCGTTGTACAGGTTCAAAAATTTGAAAATGGCGACGGTGACGATGCCGGGCGACGACAGCGGCACGATAATGCGCCAAAACGTCTGAAACAGCGAAGCCCCGTCGATGAAGGCGCTCTCCTCCAGCTCCTTCGGCAGCGAACGCATAAACCCGCCGAGCAGCATCAAGTAGAAGACGCTTTCCCCGAAGCTGTTCAGGATGATCAGGCCGGTCAGGCTGTTCGTCAGGTGCAGCTCGCGCATCAGGACGTACTGCGGGATCAGCGCGTTGATGCCCGGCAAAAACAGCGACAGCATAATGAGTCCCCAGACGAACCGGCGCCCTTTGAACGCGACCCGGGTGAGCGCGTAAGCGTTCAGCGTCGTCAGAAAAACGCCGAGGACGAGCCCGCCGCCGACATAATAAAGCGTATTGAGCACCGCGCGCCCGAGCTCGTACGATTTCCACGCCTTCGCGTAATTTTTCCACTGCAGCGCGTCCGGCCATGCCCAAATATCCTGGAAAAACTCCCGATTCGTTTTCAAGGATTGATACAGCATCCAAACGATCGGCAGCAATATCGTAATGCCCCAAAGCAGCAAAATAAGCCGAAGCAGCGGATCGAGCCAAGTCCGTTTGTTCTCGATGGCCGGTCCCCTCCCTTTCGCGGTCGTGCTACAACTCGATTTCAAAGGCTAATCCGTCAAAATTCGTAGCCGTCCTTTTTCGTATACTTGTCGATGACGAGCTTGGCGACGATCAGGATGACGAACAGCAGCATGCCGATCGCCGATGCGTAGCCGTAGTTGTGGCTGTCCGCTCCGAACGCCAGGTTGAACATGTAAAGCCCGATGACGTCGGTCGAGCCCGCCGGGCCGCCGTTCGTCAAGATGAGCACCATCTCGAACCCTTTCAGCACGCCGAGAACGAGGAACAGCACGCTGACGTAGATGACCGGACTGATGAGCGGAATCGTGATGCGGAACAGCCGCGTCCAGTGGCCGGCCCCTTCCATGACGGCCGATTCGTACAGCGAATCCGGAATCGAGCGCATCGCGTTCATGAAGATGACGACGTAGAAGCCGACGCCGCCCCAAATCATCGGCGGCAGCAGCGCCCAAAGCGCGGTGCTTTTTTCCCCGAGCCAATAATATTCGCCGATGTCGATGCCGATCAGCCGAAGCAGGCCGTTCAGCATCCCGTAGCTGCCGTCATAGATGAACGCCCAGAGCAGCGTCACGACGACCGTGGCCAGCACGTTCGGGAAAAAAAACAGCACTTTGTAAAAGGACGCCTCGCGATATCGCTTGTAAATGAGCAAATAAGCAAGACATAAAGACAGAAATACGGTCAAGGCGGGCACCGTCAGCATGAGCAGCAAATTGTGCGTCAGCGCCCTCCAGACGAAACGGTCCTTGATCATGTAAACGAAGTTTTCGAAGCCGACGAACTTTTTCTCGGATATGCCGTCCCAGCTCAGAAACGCGTAGTATACCGACAGCAGGTTCGGGTACAGCGTAAATAACATATACCCGGCGAGGCACGGTCCTACGGCGACGAGCACGAACAGCCGTTTTTGCAGCTTCGCCTTCTGGTTCCAGCTTTTTTTCGTCCGGGCCGTTTCGCTCACCGTTGCGACGGAATCGGTCAAGCGGCTCCCTCCTTTGTCGTACTGTCGCGGCGCCCGGGGGAAGCCTCATCGGCTTCCCTTTAAGGCGGCCGCCGGCCCGACGTCCTTGCGAACGAACGCGCCTTACTTTTTCTGGGCGTCGAGCCCTTCCTTGAACAGCTTCTCCAGCTCTTCGAGAAACGCGACCGGATCTTTGTTGCCGAGCGCCACGTCCGGCAGCTGCTCCTTGTAAATTTTCGACGCCTGGGCGTGCGCCGGATGCGGATCGAGCACGACGTCCCGCTGCAGCGTTTCGAAGCGCGTCTTGTTTTTCTTCGTATATTCGAGCACGGAGCGGGGCGCGTCCTGCATTTGCTCGAGCCGCTTCGGATCGTCGGCGAAGTCTTTGCGGATCGGGAGAATGCCGGCGTTTTTGTTGTTGAACGCCTGCACGTCGTTCGTAAACAGCCACAGGTTGAATTCCTTCGCCCACTTCTTGTTCAGGTCGGGCTTGTTTTTCCAGATCATCATGCCGCCCGAGCCGGTTCCGTTCTGGATCCATTTCGTCTGCTCCGGCTTCGTGCCGAACGGGATGACCATGAAGCCCCATTTGAACCCTTCCGGAACCGAATCCTTCATCTCGTTCTGCACCCAGTCGCCGGTGAAGACGAGCGCCGCCTTATGCTGCAGCAGCTGCATTTGCGATTGCGTGTGGGTGAGCGCGGACACCCCTTGCGGGAAGTAGCCTTTTTTGCCGAGCTCGGACAGCCGCTTGAACGCCTCCACGTTTTCCGGCGCCATGTAGTTCGGCAGCCGCTGGTTTTTGAAATCGCTCAGCGCCTTGTCGAGCGTGCCGTTTATTTCCGCCAGCTCGAACCGCTTCAGGGCGAAGCCGTAATCGAGATAGGTGGCGTAAATGCCCGGGAACGTCAGCGGCACGACGCCTTTCGCCTTGATCGATTCCATCAGCCGGATGAACTCGTCCCACGTTTGCGGGTTTTGGTTCCAGCCGTTTTTCTCGAAAAACGCGCGGTCGAAAAACAGCCCGGTCGCGTAGCCGCCCATCGGCAGCTCGTACGTTTTGCCGTCGTAACGCCGCTGGTTTTTGTAGGCGCCGTCGATCAGCATGTCTTTCAGCTTTTTGCCCGGCGCGTCCGGCAGGTCGCGCTCCCACAAGTCGTCCAGAGGCTCGAACTTGCCCGCCTGGATAAGCGTCACTTTCTCGTTGTCCCCCCCGTTAAAATACGGGGAAATGATGTCGAACATGTCGTCGTCGTTGCCCGCCGCGATTTTCGTGCTGATGACGGTGTTGATTTTCGGCGAGTACGTGACGTCGAATTTGACGTTCGGGTACTTTTTCGTAAACGACTCGATCGCCTTGTCGATCCATTCGCGGCCGTAGCCGTTTTCCCAAAACCCGAATTTGAGCGTCACCTTCTGATTTTTCGGAAGCCCGTTGTCGTACACGTCGGTTGACGTTCCCCCGGGCGACTCGCCCGAATTGTTACCGCTTTCATTCTTGCTGCAGCCGATCGCCCCTACTGCCAACATCATGGATAAAGCCAAAACCGTAAACGACTTGAACCGCTTCATGTGCTACCCTCCGTTTTCGTTTGGGAAAGAGTGGGTTTGCCCTGCGCAAAGCCGGGAATCCGGTTCACGAACGAGTGCTGTGACTGGAACAAGGATAACGAGCTTCGAGAACGAACGATTCGAACGAACCTTCCCCCGTCTTACGACTCCATGGTAACCCGAGCGGCCGACATTTTCAAGAAGAAAATTCAAGATGATGAAAAACTTTTTTGTATATGAGTTACATTGCGAAAAACGGACCGTTCGCCCACCGCATTCAGCCTTTCCCGTTTTACTTATGTAATAAATTTTCATACAAAAAAAAGACCGCAGCCCGGACTTTCGTCCCACCCGGTCTTTCCCTTTAGTTTTGACAGTAGACGCGATAGCTCAGCTCGCGGCAGCCTTGGCGAATCCAATCCGTCGCCCGGCTCCAAATGTCCGCGGATATGCGCACCGTCGGAATCGATATGCTCATCGACGCCACGATGCGGCCTTCCGGGTCGTAGATCGGCCCGGCGATGCAGTGAACGTCGCCCACCGTCTCGCCCAGATTGAACGCGATCCCTTCCTTGCGCGCGGTTTCCACCTGCTGCAGCAGCCGGTCGACGGACGTAATCGTATTCGCGGTCAGCGGCTTCAGCTCGCCGGCCGGGTACATGTCGCGAATTTCCTCTTCCGTGCAGTTGCACAGCAGCATTTTGCCCGAAGCGCTGGCATACAGAGGAAGCGTTTTCGCAAACTGCGTCGTAAACCGCAGCGGGGTCGGAATATGCTTCTCCGCGATATAGATCAGCTGGTTGCCGCCGCGCACGCCGAGAAACACCGTTTCGTTCAGGTTGTCGACGATTTTGTCCGCGACCCGGTAAAATTCCGAAACGAGACTCGTGCTGCGCATGTAGCGCGTCCGGATTTCGAAAATTTTGTACCCGATGTGGAACAGCTTCCCGGAACGGTCCGACTCCAAATAGCCGCGGGAAAGCAAATTTTGCACGAGCATGTAGGCGCTGCTGGCCGGCATATCGAGCCGCGTCGCGATATCCGTAATGCTGTACGCCTCCTGCTCCTCCGCGAACAATTCCAGGATGTCGAGCACCCGGTCGGCCGACTTTACTTTGTGCACCTTGTTCTCCACTAGCCCCAGAACCCTTCTGCAAAAAAATATTTTCACATATATGAATAAGTCTAGTCGAGTTCGGCGGCGGATGCAAGCGAAAAATGAACGCTTTTTTCCAATGCGGACCCAAGCGCAGGAAACTATTTACAAGGCGGGCCGGCGGTGCTATTGTACGTTTAGACCTTATTGTAATAAATATTCCTACACCTTAAATATCTGAAGCAATAAAATTTCAACTACAAATTCGAGCCCAAACCCGCTACAGGAGTGAACTTATGATGCGCTTCGCAAACGATCGATCCCAGCCCCCCGCCGTTATCGAAAGCTTCGATACCCCCGAGCTTGTCGGCGTCCGCTCCGTCAACGCGAATCATGCGAGCATCGATTCGGAATGCCGCCCCGAATACGTCCGGCACGGCACCCGGTCGCTCCGGCTGGACTACGACTTTACCGGCGCGGTCGGAACGTCGGCCGCCTATTTGCTGTTCCATGAGACGCCCGGCGGCGCTTATCGCAAGCTGGCCGGCTATCCGCGCAAAATCGGCGTTTGGGTTTACGGCGACGGCAGCGGACATTGGCTGCGCGGACTGCTGATCGACGGGGAAAACCAGTCCAGGCCGATCGACTTTACGGCCAAAGGCGGCTTGCTGTGGCATGGCTGGAAATACGTCCGAGCGGCCGTTCCCGAAGGGATGAAGCTGCCGGTATCGCTCGCGCAGCTGTACATCGTCGAGACGGATAACGGTAACAAAAACCGCGGCGTTTGTTATTTCGACCGGCTGCAGGCCGAATACGACGAGCGGGGCGAAGACTGGAGCGGTCCCGAGTTCGGCGGCATGACCCCTCGGGCGAGGCAGACGGTTTACGCGGCCGCTCCCGAAATCGGCGCCGTCGTGCGGGACGACGAATCGGGCGTCGACGGGAAGACGGTGCGCATGACGGTCGACGGCGTCGATGTCCCCTTCGCCTACGACGCCTCGAGCGGGCGCATATCCTACGTTCCCGAGCGGCCGCTGTCCGACGGCGAGCATACCGTCGTCATCGAAGCGAGCGACAGAGCCGGCAACCCCGCCGTGCCTCACGCGAGCTGGACGTTCGCCGTCTACACGGGGCCCGACCGGGTTCCGCCCGACATTCGCATCGTCAGCCCTTTGCCGGATGTCGCCGTCAATACCGATTGCCCGCGAATCGCGGCCATCATCCGTGACGAGCAGTCGGGCGTCGATTTCGCGCAAGTTCGCGTATCGATGGACGGGCGGCCCCGCCGTTTTTACGTGCATAACGACGAAACCGTTTATTTTACGGTCGAAGAACGCCTCGAGGCCCATTCCGTTCACGAGGTGACGATTCGCGCGGCGGACAAAGCCGGCAATCCGAGCGAATGCAGCTGGACGTTCCGCGTCGGCCGTCTGCCGGGGCAGCCGCGCCGGGCCGACCGCTTTCAAATGACGATCATCGGCGACGGCGGCTACTACACCGCGGACAGCCGCGTTCGTCCGACATCGGCCGACCTTCTCCTGACCGAGCAGATCGCCCGCATCCGGCGCGAGCCGTCCGAGCTGATCGGCTATACCGGCGACATCGTGGAGCACGATACGGCCGCGAATTACGCCGAAGCGAAACAGCGCATGAACGGATTCCATGCCCCCGTCCTGATCGCCATCGGCAATCACGAGGTGTCCGGGACCGGGTCCCGCCTCCATTACCAGCATCATTTCGGCGATCCGACCTATACGTACGTGTTCGGCAATACCCGCTTCATCGTGCTGGACTCCGCCTCCGGCCATCTGACGAGCTCGGACGCTTCGCAATGGCCGTGGCTGGAGCAGGTGCTGGAGGCGTCCGAGCAGCCGAATATTTTCGTGCTGATGCACGTGCCTCCCGATCAAATCAGCGCCTCGGGCGAAGATTTTAATACGGGTCACGGCTTTCAGGACAAGCGGGAGGCGGACCGGTTTTACGATTTGCTCGGAGCGTGCAAACGCCGCGATCCGGACCGAAACATCGTGGTGTTTTCCGGCGATTTTCACGTTTACCATCATAAGGTCGTGCAAGGGGTGCATTATGTCATATCCGGCGGAGGCGGCAAGCAGGCGCATATCGCCCCGGAGAAGGGCGGGTTCTACCATTACTTGAACGTCCGGGTGGACGGCCGTTCGGTGACGTGGGATGTCGTTCCGCTGCTCCAATCCATCGCGTGGGCGGAGGACCCGGTGACGATGCGCGTCGGCTCCAAACGGCGTCTGCGGGCGACCGGCACCTTCATGACCGCATCGAACCGGCCTATCGTTATGCCGATCGGCGCCCCGTTCCGTGCGGTTTGGACGAGCGAGCGGCCCGATATCGCCGAAGTCGATCAAGACGGTACCGTCACCGCCCGCGCGCCCGGCGAAACGTTCGTTGCGGTGGAGTGCGGCTGGCAGACGGGGCGGGTTGCGCTGAACGTCGTTCCGTCCGAATAACGGGTCCGTCTTATCGAGTTCGAGCTTGTTCGCCCATACGGAATCGAAGGAAGACCGTCCGGCTGCCGGACGGTTCTTTCGCATGCGCAGTCGGAGTCGAGACCGAGCAGGCGCGAAGGCGCTGATCGCCAAGAGCGGTTGCGCCATCTAAGTATTATTTGTATTATAATGAATAATACAAATAGAATTCGCGAGGTGAAGCAATCTCATGATCCTATCCTTGCAGGTGGACAGCGAAACGCCTCTGTACGAGCAACTGCGCAACCAAATCGTGATCGGCATTGCGACAGGCGAATTGGCCCCCCAGGAGAAGCTTCCGACCGTCCGGCAGCTTGCCGAAGATTTGGGCATCAACACGATGACGGTCAACAAAGCGTACATGCTGTTGAAGCAGGAAGGCTATATCGTCATCGATCGGCGGCACGGGGCCAAAGTAAGTCCCCGAACGTCCGATAATCCCGATCTTTCCCCGCGGTTGGAAGAACAACTCCAATTGCTGATCGCGCAGGCTGCGATCCAAGGCGTGAATCAGTCGCGGTTTCAATCGCTCTGTTCGCAAATCTTCGCAAAAATGGCTTACCGGCATCCCTAGCCCGACATGAAAGGAGTCGATTCCGATCCTGTTAACGATCATTTTATTCGCCGCGGCCGCAGTCCATTTTCCAATATTAGCCGCCGTCTATAAGTCGCAGGCTCGATACAAGAACGGCATGCTGTTTGCCGTCGCCTTGCCCGAATATGCGCCGGGCGACGAGAATATCCGGGACATCCAAGCCCAATTCAATAAGCGGCATAGGCAAGCTTGCGCGTGGATGGCCGTATGTCTCGTTCCGGTTCTGCTGCTGTACAACTATGCCGCCTATCAGGTCGTTTTCTTTTTCCTCTGGTTTTCCGCCTCCTTTTTCGCGATCCTCTCCCCGTTTCGCCGGGCGTTTAGGGAGACGCTTGCTTTGAAACGCGAAAAGGAATGGTTTGTCGGCGAGAAACGCGTCATCCGGAGCGATCTGCGCGCGGCATACTTAAAAAACAGGCACTCGGCTCCCCTATGGCTGTTCGCGATTCCATTGGCGATGGCGATCGGTCTCCTGCTGTGGGGAGCGGGCGAATCGGCTCCGTTTCTCGGCGCCGCTTCCGGCTCGTTCGTCCTCACGATCGTTCTATTCCCCGTTGCGCTGCAAACGCGCAAGTCCAGGGCCAACGTGTACAGCATGAACAGCGACGTGAATGTCGGCCTCAATCAGGCCAGGCGAAGACGGTTGTCTTATATGTGGTTGGGGTTGGCCGTTTTGTGTATACCATTCCCTCCGGAACCAAGACGAACGGAGAGGGGACGCATACGTTCGCCCGCGGACATTTCAAACTGAACGAACTGGGCAAATCGCGGCTGTATGTATTCAAAAATCCGCCGTACATTCGGATCAAGCTGCCCGACACGTACGTGTTCTATAACGAGCGAGACCGACAGCAGACGGAACGGTTGTTCGAGCAGCTGCAGAAACGGGTACAAACCCCTTAATGAGAAAAGAGGTCAACCGGTAAAAACCGGCTAACCTCATACTCGACAAAATGAGCGGTTATGACGCTGATTGTCGTGGCGATATTCCCCCATCGACCGGCAGCTTTACCCGAAGATGCCCATGCTCAAATAGCGCTCGCCCGTATCCGGAGCGATGCAGAGCACCCGCTTGCCCGCGCCGAGCCGGCGCGCCGCCTGCAGCGCCGTCCATACGGTCGCGCCCGCGCTCGGCCCGACCAAAATGCCTTCCTGCGCGGCGAGCTGCTGCGTCGTACGAATCGCGTCTTCGTCGGCGACCTGGACGATTTCGTCGTATACGGACGTGTTCAATATTTTCGGAATGAAGCCGGGGCTGGTCCCGACCAGCTTGTGCGGTCCGGGCTGCCCGCCGGACAGCACCGGGGACCCTTTCGGCTCGACGACGTAGATGCGGATGCCGGGAATGCGCTCGCGCAGCACTTCGCCGGTGCCGGTAATCGTTCCGCCCGTGCCGGAGGACGCGACGAACGCATCGAGCTTGCCGTCCGTCTGCTCGATGATTTCCAGCGCCGTCGTGACGCGATGAATGTCCGGGTTGGCCGGATTTTCGAATTGCTGCGGGATGAAGCTGCCCGGAATTTGCTCCTGCAGCTCCATCGCCTTGCGGATCGCGCCGGGCATCCGCTCCGCCGCCGGCGTCAGCACCACTTCGGCGCCGTACGCCTTCAAAATGTTGATCCGTTCCTTCGACATATTGTCCGGCATGACGAGTATGGCGCGGTACCCTTTCGCGGCGGCGTTCATCGCCAGCCCGATGCCGGTATTGCCGCTCGTCGGCTCGATGATCGTCGCGCCCGGCGCGAGCTTGCCGTCCTTCTCGGCCTGCTCGATCAGATTAAAGGCCGCGCGGTCTTTCACGCTGCGGCTCGGATTGAAATATTCCAGCTTCACGTAAACCTCGGCGTCGTCCGGTCCGACAAGCCGGTTGATCCGGACGGCCGGCGTATCGCCGATCAGCTCCGTGACGCTTTGCACCATTTTGCTGCCCATACGGTAACGTTCCCCCCCTGCCTTGATGTACGTCCATTATACCATAAATTCATGGTAACGTTATCGGAATTTGTCGGATTGGACCGTTACCAGCTTCCCGCGCATAAGCGCCCAAGCGAGCAGGGGGGAGCTGCCGATGCCGAGCAGCAGCCAATTGATCGCCGTCGGCGCGGTCGTCCACGAGACGACGACGATAAAGACGAGCGTGCCGAACATGCGGCCGACGTTCAAGCCGAGCTCGCGCAGGACGACGTATTCGACCCGGTGCTCCGCGCTTTCCCGATCCTGTCCGATCAGGTCGAACACCGAGGACGTCATCGGCACCGTATACAGGGGGATAAAGAGCGCCGTCCCGATCCCGAACAGCAGCAGCGTCGTATAATTGACGCGCCAAAAAAACGGAAGAATGACCGCGATCATCATGACGACGCCGATCAGCATGCCCCATTTGCGGTACGCCGGCTTGAGCCATTTTCCGACCGCATAGAAGCTGAACAGCGCCACGGCCGACGTAATGAGCGAAAAGTTGCCGATCCGCATTTCGTTCCGCGTCGCGATATACACCATAAGGCCGATCATGAAGCCGAATACGCCTTCGCGTACGCCTTGCGCCGTCAGCGCGCCGAACACCGTCTTCCACGGACCGCCCGGCTGCGTCAGAACGCGATACCCGTGCGTCCATTCGTATTCGCCGGACACCTTGCGCTTTTTCAGAAAAAAGCTGAAGACGACGCCGACGACGAAAATCGCCAGCGAAACGCCGAATATAAGCCGATATCCGCTCGTTTCCGGCATCCGGGTAATCAGAAACCCGGAAATCCACGGCGCGATCATGCCGGCACCCGAGCCGAGCAGCCCGGCCCAGCCGTTAAACCGGTCCCGATTGTCCCGCGACGTCACCTCGAAATAAACGACGTTGAACGCCAGCCAAAAAAAACCGGACGACAGCCCGAGCACGCTGCCGAGCAGCCAAACATAATGGACCGATTGCTGCCGCAGCAGCAGGACGAGCGAATAAAACAGGGCGGCTATGGCGATGCCGAGCCGCAGGCTGTTCATTTTGTTATGCTCCTTCACCCATTTGCCCGCCAGCCAAAACGTAAGCCCCATCGTCAGCTGATTGGCGAAGGCGAACCAGCCGATCAAGGCGAAATCGTTTTTCGCCTTCCACAAATACACGTTCACGAACGTGCCGGACAGCGCGTTGGCCGCCGCGAACAGCCCGTTCACGATAAGCAAAAGCCACGTCTGCGAATCGAATTTCGCACGCTTCTTGTTGCCGGCTTCACGTTCGCGGAAATCGCCTTCCCGCCTGTTCGCTGCGGCGAACGCTCCGGCCAGCCCCGATGAACGGTCGCGGACCGCCGCTTCCCCGAAACGATGTTGTTTCCGCTGCATGAGCCTCACCCGTATGGTTAATATGGTGCCCGCCCGGACTTCGCAGTCCTTACGGCTTCTAATAACGTTCCCCAAAGCGGCGGTTCCTACCCGAAGCGGCCTAATGCCCTGACCGATACGGCAAAAGAAAAACCCCCGCCATAAAAGCGGGGCCTGAGCTTTTCTCCATTCGGCGAAAACAGCTTCAACAGAAAAACCCGCCTTCGCGAGAAAGCGGGTTTCCGTCGTGTTCCGTCAGCTATCGAGATCTTCGTCCGATTTGGACCATTCGGTTACGAGCCGTACCCGATCTTCGTCGGACAACGTATGCGTCGCCTGAAAGCAGGACGGGCAGACGAACAGGTTCAGCTTGAACGGCGGCGTCAAAAAAGCGGGAGCCGCTCCGCCCGCCGGAAACGGCGAAAATTGGCCGTCCTCGATCGTTACCGTTCCGGTGAGCACCATTTCGTCCTGGCAGCGGGAGCATTCCAACGCGTCCTCCTGCTGCTCGAGTCTTTTTTTGACCGAAAGCCCGTAGCCGCCGAGCTCCGTCATATCGTCATCGTCGTCGTCCGTCAGCTCCAGGTCGTCCCCGTCCAGTCGGACGTGCAGGCTGCGGTAGTCGTTCAGCTCGTTGAAGCAGTGCGGGCACGTTTCTTCGGGACCGATTTCTTCGTCCCACACGATTTCCGTTTGACACCACGGACATACCGCGGCCGTATTGTTGTCGTCGCTCATCGCTTCATTTCTCCCATCAGGCGTACTTAACGAAATAATATACGCCTACGGCCAGAAACGCAAGCGCGACCGCCAGCAGCGTTCCCCACAAATATTTCATCGTCAGGTCACGCTCGCTCCGACGACATACGAAATCGATACCGACAAAATCATCGACAGCAGCCCGACGGCCCGGTTGTCTTTCTGGATTTCCGCATCGATTTTGAACACCGGCGTCAAAAATTCGAAGATGAAGTAAGCGACGAGAAGCAGCAAGAAACCGAAGCTCGCCCAAATGATCGAATGCAAAATCGTATCGTTGTTTAAAATCGCAAAGCGGAAAATATTGCAAATGCCGAAAATTTTTCCGCCCGTCGCCATCGCCACGGACACGTTCCCTTTCTTGATTTCGGCCCAATCGTTATACCGCGTTACGAATTCGAAAATGGCCAGAAACACGATCAGCGCGAGTACCGCGATCGAGAAAAAAGCGAGCGTTTCCAAGTACGGGTTCGTCAGCAAAACATCCACCTCTTCGTTCATCTAGGTTCAGCCGCCTTTCCGGGAAATGGCTGAAAGAGACGGGAAACACGGCGAAATCGGCCTTTCAGCCGATTTTCGCTTAACGTGTATTCCGAGTCTCTTTTTGAATCGCAGGTCGTCGATTACAGTTGTTGTTTTTTCGCCGCAAGCTGGGCTTTCATCGCCGCAAGCTCGTCTTCGACGCCGCTGCCGTTTTTGTCGAGCGCGTCCAGCTCGTCGTCGAGGCTGCGGTTCGAGCTGCGAATATCTTTGCTCGCTTCCGCTTCGGCTTCCATTTGCAGCACTTTCTCGGTCATCCGGTCGAACCCTTTGGCCGCGTTGTCTTTGCCGAAGCCGCTCATCGTCTGGTTGATTTGCTTTTGCGCTTTCGCGGACTCGGCGCGGGCGACGAGAAGGTCTTTCTTGTTTTTCATTTTGGTGAATTCGTCTTTCATTTCGCTCAATTGGGAGCGAAGCTGATCGGCGTTCGTTTTGGCGATGTCGTATTGGCGTTTGAACTCGTCAAAGCGGGCTTGATGCTCTTTCTTGTCCTGCAGCGCTTTGCGCGCCAGCTCTTCGTTGCCCTGCTCGAGCGCCTTCATCGCTTGCTCGGCGCGGCGGTTGACCATATCCTCCGCTTCGTCGGCTTGCTGCTTGAATTTTTTCTCGATGGCGATCTGTTTCGCAACGGCAGCTTCGGCCTCCAGGATGTCTTCCTCCATGTCGCGCAAAAACTGGTTCAGCATTTTGACCGGATCTTCCGCTTTATCCAGCAGATCGTTGATCGAAGCCATCGTCAAGTCGCGCAATCTTTTGAAAATTCCCATAGTGCGGTTCCTCCTCGTATTCGGTTCTTTCTTGTAACATCCAATTGGTTTAACCAACGCGTTGTTTCGTTCACATCCATTTCATACGCAGACGGCACGAAGAAGTTTCAAAACGGATTCGCGATTTTTAAAAAAGCTGTCGCCATTTCGACAAAATCGCCCAGCGTCGCTCCGCCTTCCGCTTATAGCGGGGCAAGCCGCGGTAAATATGCAGCGCGTCCGCGTACGCCCGCTTCGCCTCGGCGCGGTCGCCGAGCCGCTCGTACAGCCGGCCGAGCCGGTAGCCCCCTTCGCACGAGGAGGAGTTGATGCTCCGGAACTGCTCCAAATAGCGGATGGCCTCGCCGGGATTCGACCCCGCGAACGCTTCGCCGAGCCGCAAATACGGCTCGCCGTATTTGACCCGGGGGTTTAGCTCGAGGCTCTCCAGGATGATCCGCTTGCCTTCGTCCAGCTCCCCCAGCTTCAGCTTGCAGAGGCCGATTTCGTACAGCACGTCCGCCGAATCGTAAACGCCGCTCACCTGCTCCAGCAGCTCGAGCGCATCGGCGTACTTCTCCTTCTCTATATAAAGCCGGGCCGCCTCGAGCTTGTTGCCTGCGTTATGGGGCGCCAGCGCCAGCTCCCGTTTCAGCCGCGACAAACGCCGGTTGCGCCGCAGCGGCTTCAGCAGGCTGGGCGACAAACCGATAAACCGGCGGTCGAGCACATATAGCAGTACAAGGACGATGACGATTGCGAGGAACGGATTTCCGACAAGCCACCAAATCAAGGCGAACAAAAAAAACTTGCTCAGCATCATCACCTCCGTTTCCATCTTAACACAGGTTTGGGAGCGGAGCGATACCGCTTTTTTCGAGCGCATTCGATCCGAAAAAAGCCCCGGACCGGAGACGGTCGGGGCTGCGGCTGCGGCTGCGTACGCCATAATAGGCCGCCGCTTTTGAAGCGTCGCGATCGAGGCGTCTTTGTGAGCAGCGTTAAAAGTGGAGCCGGTTAAACATTAGCGGAATAAAATTAAACCGCATTCCGTTATTTCGCATTTTCCGGGCAAAAACCGACCGTTCGGGGGGCATAGCGGAATTTCATGCCGCTATTACGCGAAGAAGCGAGGTTGTCGGCCGATTAGCGTACTTAAATTCCGCTATTTCTTTTGTTGGCGGGCTGGACGGCGAGCGTTATCTGCCCGTTTTCGGCGTACGGCCGCGCTCAGTCGAGGAAGAGTGCTCTTTCGAGCACTATTCCCGCGAAAATGCCGGAATGGCTGGCGGATAGTGTGCTTTTGAACGTTATCCGCCTACTTCCGGCGTTCGGCCGCCCTCAGTCGAGGGAGTTAGTGCTCTTTTGAGCACTATTCCCGCGAAAATGCCTTGCTTGTCGGGCGGATAGTGTGCTTTCGAACGTTATCCGCCCGCTTCCGGCGTTTGGCGCCGTTCAGTCGAGGGAGTTAGTGCTTTTTTGAGCACTATTCCCGCGAAAATGCCTTGCTTGTTAGGCGGATAGTGTTCTTTCGAACATTATCCGCCTACTTCCGGCGTTCGGCCGCCCTCAGTCGAGGGAGTTAGTGCTCCTTTGAGCACTATCCTTCTTAATTGCCTCGCTTGTCGGGCCGATAGTGTGCTTTCGAACGTTATCCGCCCTACGCCCGGTCGCCTGTTAACGTTCATTCGAACGCTACCGCTCTACTTCAGCTCCACCACGGTCACGCCCGCCCCGCCCTCGCCGTAATTGCCGAGGCGGTAGCTTTTCACGTGCTTGTGCCGGCGGAAATAGTCCTGCAGCCCGGCGCGAAGCACGCCGGTTCCTTTGCCGTGAATGACGTACACCTGGCCGAAGCCGTTCAGGAAGCTTTCGTCCAGGAAGCGGTCCGTCTCGATGATCGCTTCCTCCAAATTGCTGCCGCGCAGGTCGAGCTCGGTGCGCACGTTTTCGTCCCGGCTGCGCTTCACGCTGGCGGAAGCCGTTTGCGCCGGCTTCGCCGCCGGCGCCCGTCCGACCAGCTCCAGGTCGGACTTGCCCACTTTCATTTTCAAAATGCCGAGCTGCACCGTCGCTTCGCCGTCGCCGGCCATCTCCACGACGTGGCCTTTCTGGCCGAGCGAGACGACCCGCACCTCGTCGCCGACGCCGATCGCTTCGGCTTTTTTCGCGGACGCCCGCGAAGCGTCGCGCTTGTCGCGCAGCTCCGGAGCGGCCTGATCGAGCCGGCGCTTCGCCTCGATCAGCTTGTGCTCCTTGACCGCGCCCCGCTCCTCCATGGCGAGCCGGCGCAGCTCGCGGATCACCTCGTCCGCCTCCTTGCGCGCGTTCGCCACGGCGCTCTTCGCCTCCTGCTCCGCCTTCGCGAGCAGCTTGTCGCGCTGCTCGCGAAACTTCTCGCGCTCCTCCTCCAGCTGGGCGCGCAGCCGCTCCGCCTCGGCGCGCTGCTGCTCGGCCTTGCGCCGCTCCGCTTCGGACGTCGCGCGATTCGCTTCCAGCGAAGCGATCATCGTCTCGACGCGCTTGTCGTCCTCGTCGACGCGGCCGCGCGCCATCTCGAGAATCGGCCGCGGCAGCCCGAGCCGCTCGGCGATCGCGAACGCGTTGCTTCGACCGGGAACGCCGACGAGCAGCCGGTACGTCGGGCTGAGCGTCTGGACGTCGAATTCCATGCTGGCGTTGATAACCCCTTTGCGCTCGAACGCGTAAGCCTTCAGCTCGCTGTAGTGGGTCGTCGCGACGATGCGGCAGCCGATCTGGTGAATGTATTCGAGCATTGCGATCGCAAGCGCCGAGCCTTCCGAAGGGTCGGTTCCCGCGCCGAGCTCGTCGAGCAGGACGAGACTTTTCGGAGTCATTCCTTTCAAAATGGAAATAATATTGGTCAAATGGCTCGAAAACGTACTCAAGTTTTGCTCGATGCTCTGCTCGTCGCCGATGTCGGCATAGATGGCGTCGAACACGCACATTTGGCTGCCTTCCTCGGCCGGGATGAACAAGCCCGACATCGCCATCAGGCTGAGCAGGCCGATCGTTTTCAGCGAAACGGTTTTGCCGCCCGTATTCGGCCCGGTGACGATGATCGTCGAAAATTGATTGCCGAGCTCGACGTCGAGCGGCACGACCGCCGCCGGATTGAGCAGCGGGTGACGGCCCTTTTTCAGCTTCAGGAAGCCGCGGTCGTTCATGATCGGCAGCGTCGCTTTCAAGGCGCGGGCAAGTCCGGCCCGGGCGAACACGAAATCGAGCTCGCCGAGCGCTTCGACGGAAACGGCGAGTTCGTCCGCCGCCTCGGCCACGCAGCCGGTCAGCATGATCAATATTTTTTCGATCTCGCGCTCTTCCTGCATTTTCAGCTCGCGCAGCTTGTTGTTGAGCGCGACGACCGCTTCCGGCTCGATGAACAGCGTCGCCCCGGACGCCGACTGGTCGTGGATCATCCCGCCGAAATGCGAGCGGTATTCTTGCTTGACCGGAATGACGTACCGGTCGCCGCGTATCGTAATGAGCGAGTCCTGCAGCATTTTTTGAATCGAAGGGGTCCGGATCATCTGCTCCAGCTTATCCCGCGCCCGCGATTCGCTCGTCCGCAGCTCGTGGCGGATGCGCGCAAGCTCCGGACTCGCGCTGTCGACGATTTCCGCCGCGTCGTCGATGCACGACTTGATTTTGTCCTCGACGTCCCGGTTTTCGCTGATCGGCTCGGCCGCTTCGGCCAGCAGCGGGATCGGCTCGTTTTCGTGCATCGCCAGCAAAAACCGCTTCAGCTTGCGCCCTCCGCCGATCGTAAGCGCGATATCGAGCAGCTCGGACGGACCGAGCGTGCTGCCGATCCGCGCCCGGCTCAGCGCTTTGCGCACGTCGCGAATGCCGCCGAACGGGGCGCCGCCCTTCAGCCGGTCGACCTTGAACGCTTCGTCGGTCGCCTGAAGCAGCCGTTTCACCGTTTCGAAATCGGGACACGGTTCGATCGATTCGGCGCGCTCCTTGCCGATCGACGTTGCGGCGAACTCGGCGAGCCGCGCGCGTATTTTATGATATTCGAGTGTAGTCAGCACTTTCGGGTTCAAAACGGGTCAAACTCCTTCCATCCGCGAAGCCTTCTGTTCCTATATTATATCCGATGACTCCCGGATTAGCTATTGAACGAACCGTTATACGCAATTTGCCCGGCCGCCGCGGGGCCGTTCCTGAAATTGCCGAACATACCGCCTTACGATCGGGAAAAAATAAAGATTGCACCGATGTAACCCGCCTACGAAAAGACGGGAATGCAAGCGACCTACGCGCGAGTCGGACGGATTCGCGACTTTCCAAAGGAGGCAGCGTACATGCGATTTCTCGGCCATGTAGTTCGATTTATCGTCTCGGCCATCGTGCTGATGTTCGTCGGCTGGATCGTTCCCAACTTTGCGGTCGGAGGCTTCTGGAGCGCGTTGTTCCTCGCCCTCGTCATCGCGCTGCTGGGTTGGATCGTGGAAGGGATTTTCGGCAAAAAGGTTACGCCTTTCGGACGCGGCATCGTCGGATTTTTGGCCAGTGCGGCCGTGATCTGGCTCGCCCAATTTATCGTCGGCGGCGTGTCCGTTACGGTAGTCGGTGCGATTTTGGCGGCGCTCGTGATCGGCATCATCGACCTGTTCATCCCGATCAGCACCCCTTTCGAATCGGGGCGGAATAAGGAAGAGGCCCGATAAACGGCGCCATCCCAAAAGGTCTGCTCGATTCGGGCAGGCCGTTTTGGGTTAACCGGCCGCGATCGTTCACCAAGCCTTCACAGCTTTCGTCCCCCCCTTGCGCTATAATGGTAGCGATGAATGACAACATTTGGAGGGGATTTCCTGTGAAGAAAACGATCGTGTACTTGCTCGCGCTCATCGTCGCGCTAGCCGTGGCCGCCTGCGCCAAAAAGGAAGAACCGGCCGGCGGTTCGGCCGCTCCCGCTTCGGCTCCCGCTACCGGCGAACTGAAAATAACGGCGACGAACTGGAAGTTCGACAAGACGGAATATAGAGTGAAGCAGGGCGAAACGCTCAAAGTGACGCTCGACAGCAAAGAAGGCGCGCACGGCATCAAAATCGACAAGCTCGGCGTCGATGTCGGCACGAACCAGTCCAAGGACGTCACGTTCGACAAGAAAGGCGAATACACGATCATCTGCAGCATTCCTTGCGGCGCGGGCCATGCCAAAATGACCGCCAAGCTGATCGTCGAGTAACCGGCGAACCTTCATCGCAATGCCAAAAAACGCTTCGAAGCCCGATCGGACTTCGAAGCGTTTTTATATTTCATCCTTTCACCGCGAGTCGAGCGCGCTGCGCAAGCCGTCGCCGATGAAGTTGAAGCACATGATCGTCAGGAAAATCATAAAGCCCGGAATGATCGGGAACCACGGCGCCTTCAGCATGATCGTCAAGCTTTGCGCGCTTTGCAGCAGGTTGCCCCAGCTCGCGTGCGGCGGCTGGATGCCGAGACCCATGAAGCTTAACGTCGATTCGGTCAAAATCATCGAGCCCATCTGCAGCGTGGCGGAAACGATAACCGGCGCCATCGCGTTCGGCAGCAAATGCCGGAAGATGATGCGGAAGTCCGACATGCCGAGCGTCCGAGCGGCATCGATATATTCGCGGTTTTTGAGCGTAAGCACCTGACCGCGCAGCAGTCTGGCCTTCGTCATCCACCCGAACAAAACGAATACGACGATAATGTTGAACAAGTTCGGCTTCAGCAGCGTAACGACCGTAATGAGCAGAAACAGCTGCGGGAACGCCAGCATAATGTCGACGAAGCGCATCAAGATGCTGTCGAGCTTGCCGCCGTAATAGCCGGCGAGCGCCCCGACGGTCACCCCGATGAACACGTTGAACACGACCGAGAAAATGCTGACCGAAAGCGATACGCGCGCGCCGTACAGGACGCGGCTGAACAAATCGCGGCCCAAATCGTCCGTGCCGAACCAATGCTCGGCGCTCGGCGGCTTCAGCCGGTTGAGCAAATCCTGCTCGGCCGGATCGTGCGTCGCGATGAGCGGAGCGAACAAAGCGAGCAGAATGAGCGCAATCATAATGAACAGGCTGACGACCGCCAGCTTGTTTTGTTTGTAACGTTCCCACGCGCGGTTGCGGGAGACGGCCGGCTTGATCGTCTTGTTGTTGGTCGTTACGGTAGCTTCCATCGGATTACGCCCTCCCTCCTTTTCGTTCCAGACTCACGCGCGGATCGAGCGCCGCATACAGGACGTCGGCGATAATGTTGCCCAGCACGGTCAGAAATGCGCCGACCGTCGTAATGGCGAAGATGATCGGATAATCCCGCATGAACGCCGCCTCGATAAAGAGACGTCCGATGCCGGGTACGCTGAAAATTTTCTCGATAACCAAAGCTCCGGCGAAAAACCCGGGCAAATTGAGGCCGAACAGCGTCACGACGGGCATAAGCGCATTGCGCAGGCCGTGAACCGTGATGACGCGCCAATATTGCAGCCCTTTCGCCTTGGCCGTCCGCATATAATCCTGGTGAATGACTTCGAGCATGCTGGAACGGATATACCGGGTCCAGATCGCCACTTCCGCGGCGGCCATGGCGCATACCGGCAGCACGAGATGCTCGATCCGGTCCATCAGGCTGAACGGGGCGCCGATCGTCTGCAAGCCGCCCGAAGGAAGCCAGCCCAGCTTGACGGCGAACAACATGATAAGCATCAGTCCGAGCCAGAACCCGGGGATCGAAATCCCCACGTTCGAAATGGCCGTCACGATTTGATCGAGCCGGGAATGCGCCCGAAGGGCGCAAGCGATACCTAACGGAAGCGCGATAAGCAGCGACAGCACGAAGCTGGAAACCGTCAGCAGCAGCGTCGTCGGAAGTCGCTCCATGATCAGTTTCGATACCGGTTCGTTTTGTTGGAAGGAAGTCCCGAAGTCTCCTTGCGCTAAGCCGCTGATCCAATCCCAATACTGTACGTAGAGCGGTTTGTCGAGTCCGTAGGCTTTGATCATGTTTTCGATGTCCGATGCTTTGATGGTCGGGTCTTCGGTAAATTGCGAAAGCGGGCTCCCCGGCGCTATGTGGATGATCGCAAATGAAATGATCGTAATGCCGATCAGTATCGGTATGGCGTTCAGCAAACGCCGCAAAGCGTAAAGAGCCAACGGAACTCACTTCTTTCGTTCATTGATTTATTTAGTAAAGTACCATTTCTCGATTTCTTTCAGGCTGTCCCGGTTCGGGTTGAAGCCTTCGAGATTGGTCGGGTATGCCATCGTAACCGTCGGCGAATACAGGAACGTGTACGGTTGGTCTTCGGCGATCAGCGCGTCGACCTTGTTCAGCAGCTCTTTCCGTTTTTCTTTGTCGAACGTGTTCAAATCTTGATCGATCAGCTTGTCGACTTCCGCGTTTTTATACGATACGGTGTTGAGCCCTTTTTCGATTTCGCCCGAATGCCAGATGCCTTTCGGGTTCGGGTCGCCCGAGATCGACCAGCCGTAATAGATCGCCTGGAAGTTTTTGCCTTGGAAGTTTTTCGTGAAGGCCGAGCTTTCGACCACGCGCGGCGTTACTTTGATGCCGACCTTGCTCAATTGCTGTTGAACGACCTGTACGCCTTTTTCGCGCACCGTGTTGCCTTGGTTGACCTGCATTTCGAATTCGAAGTTTTTGCCGTCCTTGTCGAGGATGCCGTCGCCGTTCGTATCTTTCCAGCCGGCCTCCGCAAGCAGCTGCTTCGCTTTCTCGACGTTGTAGTCGAATTTCGGCACGTTGTCCGTATACGTCCAGTACGTCGGAGGCGTTTGGCTGTTGACGACCTTGCCTTGGCCTTCCACGACGCTGTCCACGATCGCTTTGCGGTCGATCGCCGTCGTCAGCGCTTGACGCACTTTTTTGTCCTGGAACAGCGGGTTCGTCAAGTTCCAGCCAATGAACAGGTACGTGCTGGCCGGAATGCTTTTTTGCAGCTTGATTTTATTGCTCGTTTTGGCGTATTGCTCGATCGCCGCGAGGTTGTCGGCAGGAACGCCGATGACGTTGATTTCGCCGGTTTGCAGCTGCGCCATCATGGCGTTGGCGTCCGGAACGATTTTCGCCGTTACTTTCTCGATCGCCGGCTTGCCGCCGTAGTAGTTTTCGTTGCGCGTAAAGGTCAAGTATTGGCTCGATTTCCATTCGACCAATTTGTACGGACCGGAGCCGACCGGGTTTTTGAAAAATGCCGATTTGTCCATTTCTTTGATCGGCGTATCTTTCAGCAAATGCTGCGGCAAAATATTGTAAATGAGCATGTCGATATAGCCGGCATGCGGTTCTTTAAACGTAAACTTGATCGTCGCATCGTCGACTTTTTCCACTTTTTGCAGCTTTTCGAACGTCCCTTTGCGCGGGCCGGTGTAGTCGGCGTTGATCGGAATGTTGTAAGTAAATACGACGTCGTCGGCCGTTACCGGTTTGCCGTCGGTAAACTTGGCGTCGGTGCGGATTTTGATCGTCATCGTCAGCTTGTCGTCGGAAAATACCGGCTGTCCTACGGCCAAGTCCGGCACCAAATCCTGCTTCTCGTTGAACTTGTACAAAAAGCTGGATACGAGCTCGATCACTTCGCTGGAAGTCGTCGTCGTCGCCCAGAAGCGGATAAAGCCTTGCGGGTCGCCGAGGTAAGCGGTCGTAATTTCGCCGCCGTCCACCTTTTCTTTTTTCGCCGTGTTCGTGTTGGTGGCCGTATTTCCGGACGGTTCGGCCGTCCCCGAGTTCGAGCCGGAGGAACAGCCGGCCAGCATGACGGAAGCCCCCATGGTGGCGACAAGCGCGATCGTCGCCAGTTTGCGATACGATTTGAACAACATTGACTACTTCCCCTCTTCCTATTCAAATAATGTTTATATGAAATGGCACGAGGCGAAATGCCCCGGCTTCACTTCCCTGAATTCGGGCCGCTCGGTTTTGCAGCGGTCGGTCGCGATCGGGCAGCGCGGATGGAACGGGCAGCCGGAAGGCGGATTGGCCGCGTTCGGCACTTCGCCCTTCAGTACGATTCGTTCCCGCTTGATCGTAACGTCGGGCTCCGGAACGGACGACAGCAGCGCCTTCGTATACGGATGCTGCGGATTGCCGAACAGATCGTCGCGTCCGGCCGTTTCCACGACGCGGCCGAGGTACATGACCGCCACGCGGTCGGAAATGTTGCGGACGATGCTCAAATTGTGCGAAACGAACATGTACGACACTTTCATCCGCTGCTGCAGGCTGCCGAGCAAATTGACGATTTGCGCCTGGATCGATACGTCCAGCGCGGACACCGCCTCGTCGGCGACGATCATTTTCGGCTCGAGCGAAATCGCCCGGGCGATCGCGATGCGCTGACGCTGTCCGCCGGAAAACTCGTGCGGGTACAGCCTCGCCGCTTGCGCGCTGAGCCCGACCGTTTCGAGCAGCGATTCCGCCTGTTTCATCGCTTCCTTCCAGCTTTTGCCGGTCTGAAGCACGAGCGGCTCGGCGATCGCGTAGCCTACGGACAGCCGCGGGTTGAGCGAAGCGTACGGGTCCTGGAAAACGCACTGCATGTCTTTGCGGATCGGGCGCAGCTGCCGCTGGCTCATGCCGCCGATCGACACGCCGTTAAAGCGGATCTCGCCCTCGGTCGGATCGAGCAGGCGGAGCGCCAGCCGGCCGACCGTCGATTTGCCGCAGCCCGACTCGCCAACGATGCCGAGCGTCTCGCCTTCGTACAGCGTCAAATTGACGTCGTCGACCGCCTTGACGACTCCCGATTTGGCGGACGTTCCGATCGGAAAATATTTTTTGAGTCCTTTTATTTCGAGAAGAGGAGCGCTCAATTTCATAAACCCCCTTTATAGCCCGTAACGAGTCCCCCATAGCGAAGCGGGACTTCGAAGCTTATTCCTGTTCTTGATGGAGAGCCCATAACGAATGCCCATAGCTTAATCCGATTCGCGGGGAATCCGTTCCCTCCCGTATTGCCTTCCCGCTCCGAAGGCCGCTTTTATGCCAAAATGCAGCGCACGCTGTGGCCCGGACGCACTTCGCGCAGCTCGGGCGGCTGCTGACGGCATTCGGCCGTCGCGACCGGACAGCGGTCCGCGAACCGGCAGCCGGGCATGATCGTTCCGGCCGGCGGCACGGAACCGGGAATCGGCACCAGCTTCTCGATGGCGCCGTTCATGCGGGGCGTCGAGTTCAGCAGCCCTTTCGTGTACGGATGCATGGGCGACGTGAACAGCGACCGGACATCCGCCGTTTCCACGATTTGTCCGGCATACATGACGATCACCCGATTGGCCATTTCGGCGACTACGCCCAGGTCGTGGGTAATGAACAGCACCGACATGCCGGTTTCCTTCAGCAAGTCGCGCATCAAATCGAGCACCTGCGCCTGAATCGTCACGTCGAGCGCCGTTGTCGGCTCGTCCGCGATGAGCAAATCCGGCTTGCACGCCATCGCCATCGCCAGCATAACCCGCTGTCTCATGCCGCCGGACAGCTGGTGGGGAAATTGTTTCCGGGTACGGGTAGGTTCCGGAAATCCGACGCGGCGAAGCCATTCGTCCGCGATGCCGTTCGCTTTCGTCTTGTCCACGTTCAGATGGCGGACGATCGCCTCGGTCATTTGCATGCCGATCGTCAATACCGGATTCAGGGAAGTCATCGGCTCCTGGAAAATCATCGAGATGCGGCGGCCGCGAATTTGCGACATTTCGCGTTTGTTCAGCTGCAGCAAATTCCGGCCGCGAAAACGGATTTCGCCGCCGGACACTTCCGCCGAACGCGGGAGCAGCTGCATGATCGAAAGCGATGTCATGCTTTTGCCGCAGCCCGATTCGCCGACAAGCGCCACGACTTCGTTCGGTCCGATTTCGAAGTCGATGCCGTCGACTACGGTCGTTTCTCTATTTTTCGTCTTAAAGGACGTTTTAAGCGTTTTCACCTCTAATACCGGCTCCAGCACCTCATTCACCCCCTACTCGTACTCTTTACAAAAAGAAAATTTGTATAAAAACTAACAAAAACTATTTTACTTATTTTATCCGCGGTTGTCATTAAATTTTTTTTCCCATTTTTATTGACAAATAAGAAACTTTATTACTAAAAAGCGTTAACGTTTATAAGCGTTAATCGAAACAAGCATTAACGAACACAAGCGTTAACGGGGGTAAACAGTAAAGGGATGAAGCTTTACCGAAAAATCGCTATAAAGGAAGCAAGCGTTAAAGGGATAAAGCGGGTCGCGCCTTGCTTCCGCGATCGTCGAAACGGCAAAAAGCCCTTTTCCGGCGCCGTCCGTACGGACGAACGTCTGGAAAAGGGCGGTTTTCAACCGGCTCCGCTTACCGTGTTCCGGTTCCACATCTCGCGCAGCTTGCCGGTCAGCTCCGACGTCTGCTTCGCCGCAACGTCGGCGGCGACCGACTGCCGCAGCGTTTGCTGAAGCGGCTCGGACGGGATCGCGATCATCGCGTGAACGGCGATCGCGAACAGGACGTACGCTTCGAACAGCGCGAGAAGCGCTCCGCTCCATTTGTTGAGCGTCTTGAGACCCGGCGTCGCGGCGATCAGATGAAGCAGCCGGCCGACTACGGCCATGCCGAGCTTGACGGCGAAAAAGATTAGCGCGAACGCCAGCGCATTGTAAACGTACGCGTTCAAGTTCAAGCCTTCGACCAGAAAGGCGTATTTGCCGTAAGACTGAAGCTGGTTCATCGGGAACAAGCCCGCGATGATCGGCGATACGTCGTCGTACAGCCAATACGCGGCCAAGTAGGCGACGACCAATCCGGCAATGGAGAAAAGCTGGACGATAAAGCCGCGATGATAGCCGAGAGCGAGCGCGGCTGCGGCCAGAACGACGGCTATCGTGTCGATCGTGTTCGGCAGATTCATGTTGAGAGGACCGACCGCTTCAGTCTTTCTCCACCAGCTGGATCCATTCGTTGAATTCGGTCTGCAGCTTGGCGTATTCCTGCTGAAGCTTCCGGTATTGGACGTGCAGCTCGGCGTCGTCGCGGCGCTCGTTCTGCAGCTGCTCGAGCTCGTGCAGCAGCGAGCTTTTTTCCCGCTCGAACGATTCGGCCATATCGGCGCGCCAGACGGCGTTCGACTCGCGCTCCTCGGCCAGCTCCTTCTCCAGCCGCTCGGCCCGCGCCCGCTCGCGCTCCAACGCGTCGATTTCCGTCGAAGCCGCCGCTTCGAGCTTGGCGCGCAGCTCCGAAATTTCGACACGGGCTTGCGCCAGCGCCGTTTCGCGCTCTTTGCCCTCGTTTTTCAGCTTGGCGCGCTCCGCCTCCAGCGCCTTCTCGAAGGCGAGACGCTCTTGCTGCAGTCGTTCCTCCAAAGCTTTTTCGGAGGCTTGGCGTTCCCGAAGCCGCTGTTCCTCCAGCGCTTTTTCGAAGGCGAGACGCTCTTGCTGCAGCCGCTCCTCCAAAGCTTTTTCGGAGGCTTGGCGTTCCCGAAGCCGCTGTTCCTCCAGCGCTTTTTCGAAGGCGAGACGTTCTTGCCGCAGCCGCTCCTCCAGCGTCTTTTCGAAGGCAAGACGTTCGTCCGCCAACGTTTTCTCGAAAGCGAGCCGTTCGTCCTTCAGCTTGCTCTCGGCCGCGCGGCGTTCCTCCTCCAGCGCCTGCCGGCCTTGTTCCCGTTCCTTCTTCAGCTCCCGCTCGGCTTGCCCCAGCGCCCGCTCCGCCTGCTGACGCGCTTCCTTCAGCTCGAGCTGCGATTTGTTGTACATATCCTGCATCGTTTTTTTATAAAACTGCTGCTGGCCGGCGATTTCCTGCCGCAGCTTGTCCTCCTGCTCCAGCAGCAGCCGCTGCTTGTGCGCGAGCTTCTCCTGAAGCTGGTCGTTCGCTTCCTTGAGCCGGCGCAGCTCCTCCATCATGAGCAGGCTCGTTTCGCCCATGTCTCTGTTGTTTTTGTCGAATAGCCGGTTATCCTGCTCCAGACGGCTGCATTTCGCTTCCAGCGAACCGACCGTCTCTTCGAGCCGTTTGTTGTCCTCCCGCAGCTTGGCCAGCTCTTCGGCGTGCATGTCGGCAAGCGCCGCTTGTCCGAGCCGCACGCTTTCCAGCTCGCTCTCCGCGGCCTCGGCTTGCTCCTTCGCCAGCTCCAGCTCCGCGGCAAGCTCCTCGCGCTTCCGCTCCGCCTCCCGCAGCTGCGGCTCGAGCCGCTCGAGCTGCGCCTTCGCTTCGTCGCGCTCGCTTTCCAAGCGGCCGAGCGAGGACGCTTGAGCTTGCGCCCGCTCTTCGAGCCGCTTCAGCTCGGCGTCGAGCCGCGCCGTCTCGGCCGCTTGCTCCGCGCGCGCCTGCTCGCCCTTCGCCTGCTCCGCTCGCAGCGCTTGCTCGAACTCGCTCCGCTCCCGCTCCAACGCTTCCGCAGCCTTGGCGCGCTCCGCCTTCAGCGCTTCCTCGCCCTTCGCCTGCTCCGCTCGCAGCGCTTCCTCGAACTCGCTTCGCTCCCGCTCCAACGCTTCCGCCGCTTTGGCGCGCTCCGCCTTCAGCGCCTCCTCGCCCTTCGCCTGCTCCGATCGCAGCGCTTGCTCGAAGACGCTCCGCTCCCGCTCCAACGCTTCCGCAGCCTTGGCGCGCTCCGCCTTCAGCGCTTCCTCGCCCTTCGCCTGCTCCGCTCGCAGCGCTTCCTCGAACTCGCTCCGCTCCCGCTCCAACGCTTCCGCCGCCTTGGCGCGCTCCGCCTTCAGCGCCTCCTCGCCCTTCGCCTGCTCCGCTCGCAGCGCTTGCTCGAACTCGCTCCGCTCCCGTTCCAGCGCTTCCGCAGCCTTGGCGCGCTCCGCCTTCAGCGCTTCCTCGCCCTTCGCCTGCTCCGCTCGCAGCGCTTGCTCGAACTCGCTCCGCTCCCGTTCCAGCGCTTCCGCCGACTTGGCGCGCTCCGCCTTCAGCGCCTCCTCGCCCTTCGCCTGCTCCGCTCGCAGCGCTTGCTCGAACTCGCTCCGCTCCCGCTCCAACGCTTCCGCCGACTTGGCGCGCTCCGCCTTCAGCGCCTCCTCGCCCTTCGCCTGCTCCGCTCGCAGCGCTTCCTCGAACTCGCTCCGCTCCCGCTTCAGCGCTTCCGCCGCTTTGACGCGTTCCGCCTCCAGCGCCTGCTCCGCCTTGAGCCGCTCTTCCCCGATCGCCTGCTTCGCCTTGCTCCGCTGCTCCTCGAGCGCCTTCCGGTGAGCTTCCTCCTGCTCGACCAGCTGCTGCAACAGCTTCTCCTCCTGCTCCTTCAGCCGCAGCTCGCCCAGCGCAATCGCTTCTTTGTCGCGGGCGGCTTCCTCTTGCAGCCGCTCGCGCGCCTCCCGCAGCTCGCCGATTTGCAGCTCGAGCTCGCGCCGGCTTTGTTCGAGCCGCTCGTTGTCCTGCTCCAGCCGGCCGCTTCTCGCTTCCTGCTCCGCCACCGTCTCCTCCAGCAGCCGGTTCCGCTCGCGAAGCTGCCGCTCCGCTTCGAGACGCTCCGCCGTCTCCCGCTCGTGCCGCTGCGCCAGCGCGTCCCGCTCCTCGCGGGCGACTTCGAGCTCCAGCTCCGCCATCTCGAGACGCTCCTTCGCCTGCGCGACTTCGGCCGCCAAGCCGTTCTCGCGCTCGCGATGCTCCGCCGCCTGCCGCTCCGCCGACTGCTCCAGCTGCCGGTACCGCTCCTCGAGCTCGGCGTGGCGCCGCTCCAGCTCGCGCGCCGCTTGCAGCTGCTGCTGCACCTCCTCGATTTGCCCCTTCATCTTGAAAAATTCGTCGGCCATATTCACCGACGTCAGCACGGCGAGACGCGGCGTATCGAGCCGCGGAAACAGCTTCGCCGTCACGTGCATTTGCTCGTTCACGTACTCGGCCACCCGCTTCATGTAGCCCGCGCTCGAGGCGCTCATCAATTTATATTCCATTCCGTATATATCGACCGTGACTCGTACTTTATCGCCATTATGCATATCGACACTTCCTTTCCATTCCGGTTGACGGAAATGACAATTTGGCGGGTCCGCGGACTTTTTCAATGCCAACACGAAAAACCGGCCCATCGCTTATACCATTCGATGCGGCCGGTCTTTTTTCCTTCTATTTGCGCAATTGCGCGGCGAATGTTTGTTCAAGCGCCGCGACGACGTTTCCGTGCAGTCCGGCGACTTCCTCGTCGGTCAGCGTGCGGTCCGGATGACGGTAAACGAGCGCGAACGCCACGCTCTTTTTGCCCTCTCCGAGCCGTTCGCCCGTATAAATGTCGAACACGTCGATCGATTCGAGCAGCGCGCCCGCCGTCTCCCGGACGGTGCGGCGGATATCCCCGACCGGAACGGCGGCGTCCACGACGATCGCCATGTCGCGGCCGATCGCCGGATATTTCGGAAGCGGCTTGTACGCGATCGTAAAGTCGGCCCGCTCGATGAGCGGCTCCAGCTCGATTTCGAGCACGTACGTGTCGTCCAAATCTTTGCTTTGCTGCAAAGCCGGATGCAGCTGGCCGAGACGGCCGATGACGCGTTCGGAAGGGCCTGCCCCGACGGAAACGGAAGCGGTTCGTCCGGGATGAAACCCTTCCGGCTGCGCGGCCGCGTACCGGATATCGGCTACGCCGAGCGCGCCGGCGACCTTTTCGAATACGCCCTTCAAGTCGTAGAAGTCGACCTTCTCCGCCTTGCCGCCCCAATGCGCCGCCGACCGTTTGCCGGTCCAGACGATGCCGAGCATCAGCTTCTCCTGCGGCAGCGTCGTCAGCCGGTCTTCGCCGGTCACGAACACTTTGCCGATTTCGAACAGAGCCGCGTCGTCCTGGTTCCGGTTCCGGTTGTACTGGACGGCATCCAGCAAATGAGGGATGAGACTCGTGCGCAGCACGCTGCGCTCCTCGCTCATCGGCATCGCCAGGGCGATCGGCTTCGCTTCGGGATACATGCCGCGGAAGCCGGCGATTTGCTCCGGATGCGTGAACGAATAGGTCACGACCTCGTTGAGCCCGCTTTCGGTGAGGAGCCGCCGCAGCGTGCGGCGAACCGTCTGCTCGCGCGTCAGCGCTCCCGGCGTCGTCGCGCCGACGATCGGCGTGGCCGGAATGTTGTCGTAGCCGTACAGACGGGCGATTTCCTCGATCAGATCGACGTCGCGGGTAATGTCTCCGCGGCGAAGCGGCACGTGCACGATCCATTCGCCGTCCGCCTTGTCTTCGAACGGGAAATGCAGCCGGTTCAAAATCACCTTCACTTCCAGCGAAGCCAGCTCGGTTCCGAGGTAGCGGTTGATTTTATCCAGCGAAATCGCGATCGAAACGGGCGACGCGGGCTTCGCCACGCTTTCCGCGACGCCTGCGTTAATTTCGCCGCCGGCCAGCTTCGCGATGAGCGACGCGGCCCGGTCGAGCGCGGGGATGACCGCGTCGGGGTTCACTTCCTTCTCGAACCGCAGCGACGCCTCCGAGCGAAGCCCGAGCTGGCGCGACGCTTTGCGGACGGTGCCGCCGTCGAACTTGGCCGATTCGAGGACGATCGCCGTCGTCTCCGCGGACACCTCCGAATTGGCGCCGCCCATGACGCCGGCCAGGGCGATCGGCTTCACGCCGTCCGTAATGAGCAGCATATGCGGCTCCAGCTTCCGTTCGACGTCGTCCAGCGTCACGAGCGTTTCGCCTTCGCGCGCCAGACGGACGTCGATCCGTCCGCCTTCGAGCAGGCCCGCGTCGAACGCGTGCAGCGGCTGGCCGTACTCGAGCATGACGTAGTTCGTCACGTCGACGATATTGTTGATCGGACGGACGCCTGCGGCCATCAGCCGGTTTTGCAGCCAAAGCGGGGACGGGGCGACCTTCACGCCGGAAATGCGCCGGGCCGCATAGCGGCTGCACGCCTCCTGCGCGGTAATGTCGACGCGCAAAAAGTCCGACGTTTTCGACTGCGACGGATGGAGGGCGACTTCGTCCTCCGGCAGCCGCACGTCCCGGCCGAGAATGGCGGCGATCTCGTAGGCGACGCCGATCATGCTCAGACAGTCGGAACGGTTCGGCGTCAAATCGAGCTCCAGCACCTCGTCGTCGAGGCCGAGCAGCTCGAGCACCGACCGGCCGACCGGCGCATCGGCGGGCAGCACGAGAATGCCTTCCTGCTGCTCCTTCGGCAGCAGCTTCTCGTTCATGCCGAGCTCCTTCGCCGAGCAGATCATGCCCATCGACTCGACGCCGCGCAGCTTCGCCCGTTTAATTTTCAGGCCGTCCGGCAGCTCGGCGCCGACGAGCGCGACCGGCACCTTTTGGCCGGCGGCTACGTTTTTCGCTCCGCACACGATTTGCAGCTGTTCGCCTTGACCGGCGTCGACCGTACAGACGCTCAGCTTGTCCGCGTCCGGATGCTTCTCCCGCGCCGCGACGTAGCCGACGACGACGTTCGTCACGCCTTTGTTGCGGCTTTCCACAACGTCCACTTCGATGCCGCTCCGGGTCAGCTTCTCCGCCAGCTCGGCGCCGGTATATCCTTTCAAATCCACGTATTCCGACAACCACCGATAAGAGACTTTCACGTCCCGCTCACTTCCTTTCTCGCTTTATATATGCGCGAACTGCTTCAAGAACCGGATATCGTTCGTATAAAAATGGCGAATGTCGTCGATGCCGTATTTCAGCATGGCGATCCGCTCGACGCCCATGCCGAAGGCGAAGCCGCTGTACTCCTTCGGATCGTAGCCGGACATTTCCAGCACGCGCGGATGGACCATGCCGGAGCCGAGAATTTCCAGCCAGCCGGTATGCTTGCACGTCCGGCAGCCGCGTCCGCCGCACATCATGCAGGAAACGTCGACCTCGGCGCTCGGCTCGGTGAACGGGAAGAAGCTCGGGCGCATGCGGATCGTCGCCTGCTTGCCGAACATTTCCTGCACGAACTGAAGCAGCGTTCCTTTCAAATCGCTCATCCGGATGTTGCGGTCGATAACGAGACCTTCGATCTGCGTAAACACGTGCGAGTGGGTCGCGTCGTCGTCGTCGCGCCGGTACACCCGGCCCGGGCAAATGATTTTGACCGGCACTTCGCCCTGCCGCTTCTCCATCGTCCGCACCTGCACCGGCGACGTATGCGTCCGCATGAGCAGCTCCTCGGTAATGTAAAACGAATCCTGCATGTCGCGCGCGGGATGGTTTTTCGGCAAGTTGAGCGCTTCGAAGTTGTAGTAGTCTTTTTCCACTTCCGGCCCTTCCGCGACGGTATAGCCCATCCCGATGAAAATGTCCTCGATTTCCTGGATGACCTTGTTCAGCGGATGAACCGCGCCGAGCGGAGCCGGCCGGCCCGGGAGCGTCACGTCGATCGTTTCCGCGCCGAGTCTCGCCGCCGTTTCGGCCTGCGCGAACCGCTGCTGCTTCGCTTCGATCACCTGCTCGATCGCGGCCCGCACGTCGTTGGCCACTTGGCCGATGACCGGCCGCTCTTCCGCGCTTAGCGCGCCCATGCCGCGCAATATTTCGGTAAGCGGCCCTTTTTTGCCCAAATATTTGACCCTCAGGTCGTTCAGCTGCTGGGCGTCCTGCGCCCGGTCCAGCTCCTGCAACGCTTCGTCCTTCAGCGCGAGCAATCGTTCCCGCATAGAGGAATTCCTCCTGTCCTTCGTTTAAAATAAGGCGTCCCGGCACGCCGGGCCAACGCAAAAAAGGCACCTTCATCCCGAATAAGGGACGAAAGTGCCGCGGTACCACCCTTGTTAAGACGTTCCGCCGCCGCCAGCCGTAAATACGGCTCGGACGAGCGCCGATCCGCACCCTGGCGGACTTCGCCGATGCGTAACAACGTCTTCGCTTTAACCGAGTTAACGGCTCGGACCGGTTCCCCCTACTTGCCGATTCGCAGCATTCGCGCCGGTTTCAGAGGACTGCTCGGGAGCGAACTTCGGCAGAACCGTTTCCGTTAGGAGCGCTCTCAATCTCCGGCGCTCCCTCCCTGTAAGGAGGCGCTGCGTACTTTTCTCCGTCATTGCATTTCGATATTACCACGTATTATATGCAATTTGCCGAAAAGATGCAAGGGACGGCAGGGACGGCTGTTGTTCGTCTGTGATAATGTCATACCATAACTGTTCTGAGATAATGTCACTATGGGACAGGAGACAATTACACTGACAGAAGACGAATGGAACAAGGTGAGAATCGTTGAAAAAATATTGGAGGGCACTTGACCAATGGGGAGGGTGCAGCCTATCTTGGGCTAACGACACGGCAAGTGATTCGACTGAAGAAGAAGTACCTGACGCAAGGAGGAGCTCAGGCACTCGCACATCGGAATCGAGGAAGAAAGCCGGCACACGCTATTCCGGAGGAGGTCAAGAATGTAGCCGCAGCCCTGTATGTTGCGAAATATAACGGCAGCAATCACTGCCACTTTGCAGAATTGTTAGCCGAACACGAATCGATCCAGGTAAGCCCTTCCAGCGTCAGGCGCATCCTGCTGGCCAAAGGGATCAAACAAGCCAAACAACGTCGGCGAGGCAAAACGCATTCCCCCCGTCAGCGGAAAGCGCAAGCGGGTATGCTTTGGCAAATCGATGCGACTCCGTACGCCTGGCTGGAGGATCGGGCGCCCGCCTTCGCCTTGCACGCAGCCATCGACGATGCCACAGGCCTTGTAGTCGGTGCCGTCTTCCGGCCGACGGAATGCCGTGAAGGTTACTCCGTTGTGATGCAGCAAGGCATCCAAACGTATGGTGTGCCACTCGGGCTCTACAGCGACCGCCATACGATCTTCCGCTCACCTAACGAGAAGCTGACGATCGAACAGGAGCTTGCCGGCGAGAGCAAGCCTCTCTCTCACTTTGGCAAAGCTGTGGCCGAACTGCGGATCGAACATATCAAGGCCATCACGCCTCAAGCCAAAGGACGTGTGGAACGGCTATGGAGAACGCTTCAGGATCGTTTGGTCATCGAGCTACGGCTTCTGGGTATCCAGACGATGGAGGAGGCCAATGACGTGTTGCCAAGCCTTATCGAGAAGCACAACCGCAAGTTTGCCGTAGCGCCTCGCCTGGCCGATTCGGCGTATCTCAAGCTCCATTCCTCCGTG
>NZ_JARBDC010000073.1:0-65617 GCF_036577625.1 Paenibacillus sp. GYB003
TTCATCATAACGATTAAACTTTTGCCCCTTCTTGGGTGGCATAAAAAAATCCCCTCCGGTCAACAGTGCTGAATCCATGATATCATGAACTCTTTTTTCACTGTCTACCGTAAGGGGATAATATCAGCTCCTTGATCGGCGCAAGCCGTTTATTTGTCGAACAGCCGCAAGTACGATCCGTATCCTTCTTCCTCCAGCTTATGCTTCGGCACGAACCGCAGCGCCGCCGAGTTGATGCAATAGCGGAGCCCGGTCGGCTGCGGGCCGTCCTCGAACACGTGGCCGAGATGCGAGTCGGCCTCCTTGCTGCGCACTTCCGTCCGGATCATGTTGTGCGAGACGTCGATATGCTCCGTCACCTCGTCTTCGTCGATCGGCTGTGTGAACGACGGCCAGCCGCAGCCGGAATCGAACTTGTCGAGCGAGCTGAACAGCGGCTTCCCGGAAACGATGTCGACGTAGATGCCTTCTTCCTTATGATCCCAAAACTCGTTGCGAAACGCCGGCTCGGTGCCGCTGCGCTGCGTCACCTCGAACTGCATCGGAGTGAGTCTCCGCTTCAGCTCCTCCTCCCGGCCTCTGTCCTTCCAGCTTTCCTTCAAAAATTTCGCGCGCCCGGAACCGACGTAGTACGCTTCGTAACGGATCGGGTTCGTTTTGTAATAGTTCTGATGATAATCTTCGGCCGGATAAAACGGCTTCGCCGGCAAGATCGGCGTCACGATCGGCTTCGCGAACACGCCGCTTTCCGCAAGCCGCCGCTTCGACTCCTCGGCCGCCGCGCGCTGCTCGTCCGAGTGGACGAATATCGCCGTCGTATACGAATGGCCGCGGTCGGCGAACTGTCCTCCCGGGTCCGTCGGATCGATCGTCCGCCAAAACAAATCGACTAGTTTATCGTACGGAAACAGCTCCGGATCGAACGTAATTTGCACCGCTTCGACGTGGCCCGTCGTGCCCGAGCATACTTCTTCGTAGGTCGGATTTTCCACATGACCGCCCGTATAGCCGGATACGACGCGTACAATGCCGGGCAGCTTGTCGAACGGCTTCACCATGCACCAGAAGCAGCCTCCCGCAAACGTGGCCAGCTCGTAGCGCTTTTCTCGATCGCTCACGTTCATTTCTCCTTTCATTCGCCGATTGTGCAGTCCATACGGCTTTGTCTCATTATACCACTACGATTCGACGACCGAAAGAAAGCGCGCCCCCCCTCCGGCGATGTATGCTAAAATAAGGGGTGACATTTATACATACGGGAGAGATCCGCATGACCGCCATCTTGAAAAACGACTGGGCGCCGCTGCTCGAAAGCGAGTTCGGCAAGCCGTATTATAAGGAGCTGCGCGCGTTTTTGGCCGAGGAGTACCGCAGCCGGACCGTTTACCCGGACATGTACGATATTTACGCGGCGCTTCATTTGACCGGCTACGAAGACACGAAGGTCGTCATTTTGGGACAAGACCCGTACCACGGCCCCGGCCAAGCTCACGGGCTGAGCTTTTCGGTAAAGCCCGGAGTTCCCGCTCCGCCTTCGCTGCAAAATATTTTCAAGGAGCTGCAGGACGACTTGGGCTGCTTCATCCCGAACAACGGCCACCTCGTCAAGTGGGCGGAGCAAGGCGTGCTGCTGCTGAACACCGTCCTTACGGTGCAAGCCCATAGCGCGAATTCGCATCGCGGCAAAGGCTGGGAGTCGTTCACCGACCGCGTCATCGCGCTGCTGAACGAAAGGGACAAGCCTGTCGTCTTCATGCTGTGGGGCAGCCCCGCACAGCAAAAAATGCAGCTGATCGATACGTCGAAGCATTTCATCATTCGTTCGCCGCACCCGAGTCCGCTGTCCGCGTACCGCGGATTTTTCGGCAGCAAGCCGTTTTCGCGGGCAAACCGGTTTTTGCGGGAGCGCGGCATCGACGAAATCGATTGGCAAATTCCGAATCTATAATTGTAACGAATTTTTCCATACTTCCTTCCGTCCCGTTATGCTATGGTTGCTTGTACCAAGGAGATGATCGCATGAAGGCGGGACGCATCGTTTGCGCGCTGCGCGACCGTTCGCGGCCGGAGCGGTTCGGGAACGAATCCGAGCGCGGCATCGCCGTAAGCATTTACTATCCGATCGATGCGGATGCCGAAGCCTCCGAAACGATCGGCTGCGCCGACTTGTTCGCACCCGCTGCGGACAAGGCGCTTGCACTTCCGGGAAGCGGGCGCGAAACGAACCACGCCGCGATCAACCGGACGATGTCGGTTTTGTTGTCGGCTTTGCCCGGCCTTTATGAAAAACCGATGGATTGACAAAATCGCCCACGCTCCATAATATGGTGTAAATTACCGCAAAGGAGCGATTCGAATGGGAAGGTTGAAAGCGGCGATCGTCGGCGCTACCGGCATGGCGGGACAGCAGTTCGCGCTCGCCCTGTCCGGGCATCCGCAGTTTGAAGTCGTACGGATGGTTACGTCCAGAACGGTCGGCACGTACAAGGAAGCGCTGCTGGAAGCGAGCGGCGCTTCGAGATGGACGCAAAGCTCGCCGGTGCCGGACGATATGAAGGACGTCCCCGTATTGTCGTCCAAGGAGTTCCAACCGGAATCGGTCGACGTCATCTTCACGGCGATCGAGTCGGATTTGGCCAAAGAGCTGGAGCCCCGGTTCGGCGAAACGACGCCGACGTTTTCGACCGCGTCCGCATTCCGCTACTACGACGACACGCCTCTGCTCATTACCGGCGTCAACGACGACCATGCCCGCCTGATCGAGAAGCAGCGGCAAAACCGCGGTTGGAAAGGCTACGTCCTACCCGTCCCGAACTGTACCGTAACCGGCCTGGCGATCACGCTCAAGCCGCTGCACGAGCGGTTCGGAGTCGACTCCGTCCTGATGGTTTCGATGCAGTCGGTGAGCGGCGCGGGCCGAAGCCCCGGCGTCCGCACCCTCGACATCCTCGACAACATCATTCCGTATATCCCGAGCGAAGAAGGAAAAGTGCGCAAAGAGCTGCTGAAAATATTGGGGAGCCGCGAGGAAGGCTCGATCCGCGGGGCCGACGTCCGGGTCAACTGCATCTGTACGCGCGCGAACGTGCTCGACGGCCATACCGAGTCGGTTTTCGTCGGCCTGAAGCGGAAAGCGCCGCTGGCGGAAGTGCGGCGCGCGCTGGAGGAGTACGACCCGTTCGGCGGCATCGCGCTCCACTCGGCTCCCGATCGTTTCATCCGCGTATTTGACGACCCGTATCGGCCGCAGCCTCGTCTGGACCGGGAGCTCGGCGGCGGCATGACGACGAGCGTCGGCCGGCTCGAGGAGGAGCCCGTGCTCGGCGGGGTGAAATACGTGCTCGTTTCGCACAATACGAAGATGGGCGCGGGCAAAGGCGCCGTATTGCTGGCGGAATCGATGCTGGCGCAAGGATATTTATAAACGTACGGGACTACTCCGAAACGATGACGAAGGAGCGAGAGAACGTGCCGGAAGAAATCGTGCAATATTACGTAGTCAACGAAGAGCTGCCGATGTCGCCGGGCAAGCTGGCGGCCCAGACGGCGCACGCCGCGACGGTGACGGCGATCGATATGCTGCGCGGGGACGCTTCCCGCTTTCCCGCTCCCGAATTTTTGCAATGGTTTGCCGAATGGTATCGAAGCGGCATGAAAAAAATCGTCCTCAAAGGGCCGGCCGGCACGCTGCAAAAGCTGGCCGATCAAGGCTTCTATCCGATCGTCGACGGCGGTCTGACGGAAGTGCCGGCCGGCTCGCTCACCGTCGTCGGCCTGCCTCCGCTGCCCCGATCGAAGGCGCGGGCGTACGTGCAGGGCCTTCCCCTGTACTGAAGCCGGAACGAAATCGACTTGAACGGAAAGGAGCGGCTTTGCATGAAACGGGTCGTTATTCTCGGCTGCTCCGGATCGGGCAAATCGACGATGGCGCGGCGAATCGCCGAGCGAACCGGCCTGCCGGTTTATCATCTGGACGCCTATTACTGGAAGCCGGGCTGGGTAGCCGCCGATCCCGAGACGTTCGATGCGGAAGTGGCCGAAATCGCCGCGGAGGATCGGTGGATTATCGACGGCAACTATTCGCGCACGCTCGATTTGCGTCTTTCCCGCTCCGATACGGTCATCTTCTTCGATTATCCCCGGTACTTATGCTTGTACCGCGTCTTGAAGCGGCGCCTGCAGTATCGCGGGCGTTCCCGCGCGGACATGGGCGAAGGCTGCGAGGAAAAAATCGACCTCGCGTTTTTGAAATGGATATGGAATTTCCGGAAAAGGAGCCGCCCGAAGCTGCTGGACAAGCTGCGCCGCGTTCAGCCGCTGCAGGACGTCTATAGGTTCCGCACTCCCCGGGAAGCGGACGATTATTTGAAACGGCTTGCGCCGAAACCGTAAAGCCAAGATCGAATTTGCGTAATCGAAGCCGTTTCGCACGACAGGCCCCGTCCCCTTGCCGCTGATTCCGCACGCAAAAGGACGCTTTCGTCCCCACTTATCCGGCGGCTCCGAAAGCGTCCTTCCGTATTCCGTTCACATCCCGAACGATCAGCCGTTCGCGTAAATGTGCGGGTTTTGGCGGCGGCATTCTTCCATTACCGCCATTTGCTGACGAACCTGCTGAGGCGTAATTTCGAGCGGCGCCCCCGTCGTAAGCGAACGGTGCAGCATGTTGTACAGCGATCTCGTATTTTGATCGAACATCGAGAAGCCTTCTTCGGCTTCGAACTCCCACGAGCCTTCGTACCAGGTCAGCTTCTCGCTGCAGTATGCCGGTTCGCCGTTTGCGTTAAACAGCGGCGTGCGCGTCAGCTCTTGCTTCGGAGCTTCTTCCGGCTTGAAATATTTCCACTGCAGCTTGTTCGTGTTGCCGGTCAAGCCGCCGTTCGTGCCCTGCACGGTAAATTGCGCTCTCGGGAACGTGGAGCAGGACGAGATTTCCAGGTCGATCGTCGGGCGTCCTTGGCCGCGCATAATGATTTTCACGTAGTCTTCGGCGTCGCCGAACGTGTTCGCCCGGTCCATGATGCACGTAATTTGCGGCATGATGTCCGTACCGAACAGCTGCAGCGCCTGGTCGACCGGGTGCGGACCCGTGTTGAGCAGGTTGCCGCCGTTGTTCGCCTGCAGCGTTTGCCAGTCCCAACGACGGGCGAAGCCGTTGTTCGTGAAATCGACCTGCACGATCCGGCCGAGCACGCCGGAATCGATAATTTCGCGAATTTTCAAAAACGCCGGCATATAGCGCGATTGCTGGAAGACGGCGAGCACTTTGCCGGATTTCTCCGACGCGGCGATCAGCTGGTCGACTTCCGCCGGCGACTTGGCGAGCGGTTTTTCGCACAGTACGTTGAAGCCTTTATTGAGCAGGTCCAGCGAGATCGGGAAATGCAAATCGCTCGGGGACGCGTTGACGACAAGATCCAAATCTTCGTTCGCTACCATTTCTTCGTAAGTCGCGTACGCTTTGCAGCCGTATTCCTGCTCCGCGCGAACGCGGCGGTCTTCCAAACCGTCGGCGACGGCGGCGATTTTGTACTTGTCTCCCAGGCGAACGAGCAGGTTGCCGTGAATGTTTCGGCCGCTGCGGCCTTGTCCGATAATACCAACCTTCAAAATGCTCATGATTCGATTCGACTCCTTTTTCAGTTAGCTCGTTTCGAAGTTAGGCGTTCGTTTCGCTTTGAAACGTCAAAAAAGCAATTCCACGTAACTAACTATAACGTGGAACTGCTTTCGTCGCTTGCACTATTTTATTGATCGCGTTGATTTTTTTTTAGTTGTTGGACACCGCTTTTTTGTAATCCGTCGGCGTCATGCCCGTCCGTTTTTTGAACGTGCGGATAAAATGGCTCAGATGGCGGAAGCCGACCTGAAAGCAAATTTGCGTCATCGTATGCGCGCCGATGCGGATCAGCTCCTTGGCCCGCTCGATGCGCACCTCGTGCAGATATTCGACGAACGTTTGCCCGGTCGCCTTTTTGAACAGATGACTGAAATAGGCCGGCGTCATGCCCGCGATATACGCGCCCTGCTCGAGCGGAATATCTTGCCCGTAATTTTCCTGAATATACCGGATGACGTCGTGAAACTGCTCGTATTGCGGGCGCTGGCCGCTGGCCGTCTGGCGCTGCCGCTCCGTTTTGCGGAATTCCCGGTCGATCAGGATCAGCAGCTTGACGACGTTGATCTGGACGGAAAATTCGTAGCCTTCCTCGCGATGCTCGACTTCCTCCTGGATGTCTTGAAGCAGCTGCTCGACGAGAAGCTGTTTCGCCGGGGAAATGTGCAGCCAAGGCTGCAGCCATTCCGAAGACGTTCCCGATTTGCCGTATTGGACGACATGCTGAAACAGCGATCTTGAAAACGGCTTCAAATGGTCGCCGAGAAACGTCGGCATAAAATCGAGAAGGACGAACTCGCATTCCTTGTCTTCGATCGTGTTGATGCTGTGCGCTTGCCCCGGCGGAATGATGAACAGGTCGCCTTTGCCGACCGTGAGCATCTTGTCGCAAAAATGATGCGTGACGACTCCCCGGACCACGTACGCGATCTGGATGTAATCGTGCATATGGAGCCGCTGGCGGTGGTTGTTCCCTTTATGTCGAATGAATTTGAACTGAAAATCGTCCGTCAGTTGATCTTTGAAAAGCATAAGCTGGGCGCTCATGACGTTCCTCCCGTGATCCGGCTTATCCAGATGCCGACAGCCAAGCCGTTTCTACCATTAGTCTATTATAAAACGGCAAGCCAGACAACCGGGCGGCCTCACGCGCCATGTCCATAATATGTCCAAAATAGTCGATTTTCGTCTACGGCCGGTTCAGCCTCGTTACCGACCGGAGCGAGCCCCAGAACAACAGCAGCGCGACGACGGGATGCAGCGCGGCCATGGCCGGCACGGACGACAAGGCGGTTGCCGTCACGAACTGCAGGACGATGCACGCGAACAATCCGAGCGCCAGCCAGCGCTGCCCGCCGCGGATGTCCCCGACGAACGTCAGCAAAAACAGGATGAGCGGCAGCAGGGCGAACGCCCGGACGAACGACGTATGCAGCGCCCAGTTGTCGGCGCCGGCGAAAACGGCGAGTCCGGCGATAAACGCTTGCGCGACGATGCAAAATAAAAATATCCATGCCAGCACGGCGTAAAGCAGTCTTCCGGTCCGGACGATCGACGATCGTTTCGCCATACCGGCATGCTGCGGTGCGAGCGGTTGCTCCATGTAAACGGCCTCCTTGTTTCATCTCCTCCCTAATCGTAAGCTCCAACCCTAAAGAAGCCGTAAACAAATTCTAAAAAATGTATAAAAAGATTCGTTCGGCATTCATACCGGGCTCGCCGCTGACTCCGCCGGTGCAGTCGATGATCTCCGACAAAGACCGCCTTCCCGCCGGCAATGCAAAAAGCGGGAAACGGCTCCCGCTTCTAAATGGGCATTGCGGAGCATCGCGGTTACCGGACGCTCAACGAATAAGCTCCCGCACTTTGCCGAGCAGCGCCGGGTAAATGTCCGGATATGTCAACCGGTCCGGAATTTCGGACGTCAATTGGATTTCGGCCATTTCATATCCGGGCAAATCGCCCAGCTCCCGCACCTCGGCGTCATACAGCATGCCGAAGCTTTCCGCGCGGTCGCCGCGCCGCACCGAATACGCGGCAACCGGATGCAGCTCGCAGCGAACCGCTCCCGTTTCTTCGTACAACTCGCGCAGCGCCGCTTCCTCCGCCCGTTCCCCCGGCTCGACGCGCCCGCCGGCAAACTCCCACGTATCGCGCTCCGCGTGCCGGGATACGAGCCATTTCCCGTTCATGCGCGGCACGACAACGACATAATCTAGCACGCTTTCCGGCACTTTGTTCGGGTCATAGACGGCCACGTCCGTCTTGTTCATCCGGTTCCCCCCAAGCTTTTGCAAAGATCGAGCCCTTGCCCCGCCATCCATAATTCACTACAATGAGTAGAGACTACGAAACGAAGGACGGTCTTATGGTTACGATATACGATATCGCGAAACGCGCGAACGTATCCGCGATGACCGTATCCCGGGTCATTAACGATTCCGGCCGGATCAGCCCGAAAACCCGGGAAAAAGTGAAACGGATTATGGAAGAGCTGAACTATGTGCCGAATTCGACGGCGCGCAGTCTCGTCAAGCAGGAGACGAAAATGCTTTCCCTGCTCATAACCGATATCACGAATCCGTTTTTTACGACGCTGGCGAGAGGCGCCGAAGACGCCGCGATGGCGCTCGGCTACAAGCTTTTGTTCGGCAACAGCGACGAGAAGCTGTCGAAGGAGCGGGAGTACGTCGACATGGTGATGTCCACGCGCGTGGACGGACTGCTGTTCGCCCCGGCTTCCGACGAATCGGCCGAACATTTGTCCATGCTGAACATGCATCGCATCCCGTTCGTGCTCGTCGACCGGGACGTGCCCGGCGCCGAAGCGGACGTCGTGCTCGGCGAAAATCGGCCGGGCGCGGACCGGCTGACCGATTATTTGATCGGGCTCGGTCACCGCAGAATCGCCCTCGTGAACGGCCTCCGCACCGTATCGACGGCCCGGGAACGGCATGCCGGCTATCGCGACGCCCTGAACAGACACCGCATTCCGTTCGACGAATCGCTCGTCGTCGAGTACGGCTACAACCGGTTCGACGATCCGGACAAGCTGGAACGGCTGCTCCGGCTGGACGACCCGCCTACGGCGATATTCGCCGCCAACAACGTGCTGGCCGTCAGCGTCATCGCGTTTTTGCGCGACAAAGGAATCGGGGTTCCCGACCGGATATCCGTCGTATGCTTCGAAGACGTCGGACTCGCCTCGAAGCTGGACCCGTTTCTGACCGTGGCGGTTCAGCCCGCGTACGATTTCGGCTATACGGGCGTCCGGCTGCTCGTCGAAAAAATTCGCCGCAAAGAAGCGGCGGAGCGGCAAATCGTCAGGCTGCCCTCGGAAATGATCGTCCGCAAGTCGGCCGGTCCTCCGCCGCGCCGGGTTGAACCGCAACTTAACGAAAGGATGGGAGAACCTTGACCGCCGTCAACATTACCGGGCTTACGCCCGACTTTTTCATTACCGTAGCGCTGTTTATCCTGTTTATATTGTCCATGTTCGGCATGGGCGTGCTTCGGCTGTTTCAGCAAATGACCCGCCCCGGCATCTGGTTCATCGTGACCGGCTTGATCGGGATCGCGGCGTTTGCCGTCGTCTTGAACGTTTGGTACGTGTAAGGCTGCCCGGACCGGGGCCGCGGTCAGCCCCGCAGGCTGCTCGGCCATAAGACGAACGCGTCGCGGTCCGTCTCCGCGCCGATTTGCCGAAACAGCTCGGCCGCATCGGTGCGGGGAACGGAATCGCCGTCCCAGCTGTCGACCACGATTTTGCGCACCCCGGATTGCCGCATGACGACCCGGACCGCCTCCAGCACGACCTCGGCTTGCTCCCCTTCGCCTTGCAGCCGCTCGCGATCGATCGTCACGAACCGTTTGCCGTTGTTTTCGATCCAAAGCACCCATCGGCCCCGCCGGAAAACGAGAAAATTTCCGGCCTTTCGCGCGAACGACGCATGCTCGTTATCCGGCCATTTCAGCAGCGCGCCGTACGGATTCGCCGGATCGACCGAAGACAGCACGACGGTGCCTTCCCCGCCGTAAACGGCCAGCTGCCGAAGCCGCTCCACCGTATCCGGAGCCGCGACCTGCATATGCGGAACGCCGTCGATCCAAAATCCGCGCGCCAGCATGCCCCAGTCTTCCAGCTTGCGGATCGTGTCCTGCAGCCGTTCCGTTTCGGACGGGATATGCCTCGCTATGACGTCTCTCGTCACGACGCCGTAGCCTTGCAGCAAATGGTGGATCCAGGCGACGACCGTCTTCTCGGGAGCGATCTCCGCCCTTGCGGCCGCGTACCACCGGCCTAGGCCGGATTGAAACCCTTTCCTTGACGACGAACGGGAAGCGCCGCCCGTCCCGTGCATCCGGATCGGCGCGAACTGGTCGTTCGAGACGCGCCCTTCCCAAACGAGGCGAAGCAGCTTCTCCATCAGCTCGGACGGCGGCAAACCGGTTTCGCGGCTAAGTCCGGTCAGGAAGCTGGCGCCTTTGTCCCGGAGCAGAGCGAGCAGCGCGGGTTCGGACGTCGGATCGGCCGCCGGCGCGTTCGCCGCGTAAAGCTCCTTCGATTCGGCCAAGTAAAAAGCGATGCGCCCTTCCTTCTCGCCCTCCTCCTTGCGTCCGAACCATACCGCCTCGCCCGACGCGCACAGCAGGTCGAGCATTTCTTTCCGATAATCGGTGACGCGCAGCGGAAATACGAACGACTCCCAATAGGTCAGCGGCAAAAAAACGCCCTGCAGCTTCGCTATGACGTGACGCAGCCCTTCCATGCCGGACACCCGGCTTTCCGGCCAGACGTGCTGCAAGCCGAACAGCAGTCCGCAGTACCGGCTCGGCTCGACCGGCTCCGTCTGCCGCCGCATTTGCCCGATCGTGAACCGCAGCAGCCGGGAGGCGGCGCTTTTGCTCGTCCACAGCGGCTCGTCGGGCGATTTCGCGAACGGCGACCGTTCGATCGTCCGATCGTCGGCCCAGCGGCGAATCCACTGCTCGGCCGTTTCGCTCCCGATCCCGTACCGCCGCTCCAGCTGGTCCGCCGTAAAGGCGATTTGCCGCTCCGCATACCGTCTGAGCACGAACGAAGCGGAGACCGGGTCGTCCGGAAACGACGCGTACGTCTCCTTCTCATCGGCGCAAATCCATCTGCGCTCGCCCGCGATCGTTATTTCCGCGATCCGCCTTCGTTTGACCAGCTCCGCCAGCGCCGCCTCGGCCGAAACGTCGGCGCCGAGCCTGCCGGCGATTTCCGCGGGCGTCAGGTCGCCCTGCCGCTTCAGCAGCCGGTACAGCCGCTCGGCCGGACTTAATCGCCGAAGCCATTCGCCCGAATCGTCCGCATCCGCCGTCTCCTCCGGTTCGCCTTCCGGAGCTTCGGCCCCTTGCCGCCCCGCGGACGCGTCCGGCTTGTACGCGAAGCTTCCGTCGATCCACGCTTGCGCTTCCTCCGCATCCATGGCGTTCTGAAACGCCGAAGGCTCGAAAAATTGGCCGGCCAGCTGCTTGCTGACGGACAGCAGCCGGTACTGGATATCTTGCGATACCGCATCCGACTCGTAGATAAGCGTGTTGACGAATTCCCATACGAATTGGGAGGCGAACGGCGACGGATAGCCGGACGTCCGCGACTCGACGCGGACGGCGCCCTCGTCGATGCCGCGCAGCAGCCCGCGGACCCGATTCGGGTCGAGCGATTCGTACATGCAAATGCGCATCGCCTCCCGAATGAACGGGAACCGGTCGGCGTACGGAAGCGACTCCTCCAGCAGCCGCTCGCTCCGCATCCGCTGCTTCCATAACGGGATGCGCGAAAACCCGCGGGCGAGCAGCAACGACGTTTGCGCCAAATGGCGAAACGTAATGCCGAACAGCGGCGACGAAGGGATCGCCTCGGCGAGCAGCTCCTCCAAATTGTCTTCGCGAACGTTTCTCCACAAATCGGCGTACTCCGGGTTCCACTCCGGGAAAATGAATTCGATCCCGTTGTCCCGCACGTACGCGTACAGCTTGCCGGTCACCCGCGTCTCGTACATCCGCTGCAGCGCCATCATCCACGTCCGGTTCGTTCGGCGTCCGAACACCGTATGCAGCACGAGATGGTGCCGCTTCACGTCGTCCTCGTAATGCTCGACGACGATGCAGCGGCCGTGCGGTACGGCGCAGGCCGCCTTTTGCGCGGCGACTAGGCCGGTCAGCGAAGCGGCCGCATGCTCGTCCAGCCGGTATTGCGAGGCGAGCCAGGCGACGGTCGTCGATTCGGCCTCCGCCCCGGCTCTCCGCTCGAGCTCTTCCAGCAGCTCTCCGACTTTGCGCGAAAGCTCGTACGAGCGGCCGGCTCCGTCCCCCCGCCAAAACGGGATTTCGCTGTAGGCGTTCGCCTCGACCTCGGCCGCGTAAATGCGGTCCCCTTTGATCGAAACGATCCGGTACGACGCGGTGCCGAGCTGAAACACGTCCCCGGGCCGGCTTTCGTGCACGTATTCTTCGTCCAGCTCGCCGATATGGACGCGCGCGTCCGCATGATATACCGGATACGCGGAGCTTTGCGGAATCGTCCCGGCGCCGGTGAGCACCGCCGAAGCCGTTTGCCGCAGTCCGCGCAGCGTGCCGCTCTCGCGGTCCCACTCCAGCAGCGGGCGGCAATGCGGGTAATAGCCGGCGAGCACCCGAAGCGCGTCCGTCAGCCGGTCCCGCGAGACGTCGCGGAAGCTGTCGCTGCGCCGAAACAAAGCGAGCAGCTCGTCGACCTTCCACTCCCGGGTTGCGACCATCGCCGCCGCCTGCTGGCAAAACACGTCGATCGACCCTTCGGGGATGCGGATCGCCTCGATGCGCCTGTCCGTAATTTCCCGGGCGAGCACGGCGCATTCGGCGAGCTGTCCGCGATGCCGGGCGACGATAATTCCCCTGCTCACGTCCCCGACGGAATGTCCGGCGCGGCCGATGCGCTGTATGCCGGCGGCGGCCGATTGCGGCGAGTCGATCTGGATGACGAGATCGACATGACCGACGTCGATGCCGAGCTCGAGCGACGAGGTGGCGACGATGCAGCGCAGCGTGCCGTCCTTCAGCGCCTTTTCCGTTTCCAGCCGCCTCTCCCGCGAAACGCTGCCGTGGTGCGAACGCGCCATCTCGACGCCGGCAAGATCGTTCAGATGCAGCGTAACGCGCTCGCACAGCCTCCGGTTATTGACGAAGATGAGCACGGATCGGCTGCCCTCCATAAATTCGATCAGCCGGGAGGCGATGACCGTCCATATTTCCGACCGCTTTCCCTGTTGCGCGGAACGAATTTCCGGCATCGTCACCGAGACGTCGAACGTTTTGGCCATGGCGCTTTCCACGATCGTCACCGGGCGGGCGACAAGCTCGGCCGCGCCCACATCTCCGGAGGCGCCGGACTCCGCCGCTTCCGTCCAGCCTCCCAAGTAGCGGGCGACCCGTTCCATCGGGTTGATCGTCGCCGATATGCCGATGCGCTGCGGCTCCCTGCCGCACAGATGGGCGAGCCGCTCCAGCGTAACCGTCAAATGCATCCCCCGCTTGTCTTCCGCCAGGTCGTGGATTTCGTCGACGATGACGGTTTCCGCCGTCCGCAGCGTCTGCCTCGCCTTCTCGGAGGCGAGCAAAATATAAAGCGATTCCGGCGTCGTGACGAGCACGTCCGGCGGATTGCGCAGCATCGAAGCTCTCGTGCTCTGGGTCGTATCGCCGGTACGGACTCCGGCCGTAATGCCGGGCCACGTCTTGCCCGTTTCCTCCTCGTAGCGGCGCCCGTACGGCTCCAGCTCCTTGATGAAGCCGAGCAGATGATCGTGAATGTCGTTATTCAGCGCTTTAAGCGGCGTCACGTACAGCAGCCGCACGCCGTGCGATTCGTATCCGCCTTTCCTCGTGGCGATCCGGTTCAAACACGGGAGCAGCGCGGAAAGCGTTTTGCCCGAACCGGTCGGCGCGGCCAGCAGCACGTTTTCCCCGTTTGCGATCGGGTCCCATGTTCGTTTCTGAATATCGGTCGGTTCTCCGAACTTGTCCCGAAACCACGCTTCCAGCACGGGATGGCAGCCCCGTCCGGGCCCCGCCGCCCCGCGAGGCGACGAATCGTCTACTGTCATAAGGCTCCTCCTTTTTCCGATCGAATATATGTTCCTATCATACCATACATTTCCGGAAAATCGAAAAATGAACAACAGAACAAATTTTCCGAAGGATGTTGCAAAGAATTGCGCCGCCCGCTTTGCTATGATGAACGTGAATGGCACGATCACATATGGAAAGGGGCGAATATCATGGAACATCGAAACGGGGCCGAACCATCGGCGCAATCCGGTTCGAAACCGCTTTTTCGAGGGAAACGATTGACGAGGAGGTCGCTTCTCGCCTCGCTCGGGGCGGCGGGCGCGGCACTGGCGGCAGGCGCGGCGTTTCGGCTGACGACGGGCGACGCGGCGGCCGGCGCGAGCGTAATTGAAAGCGCATACGCGCCTCAGCCGGGCGCGACGTCGCCGGAAGCGTGCGCGTATCCGCAGGTCGATTTCGTCAAGCTGCTGCAAAGCCATAACGAAACCGCCGCGACGCTGTACGCGAAGGTGACCGGCGAACGGGCGCTCGACGTCCTCATCCCGTTCAAAGGGAAACGATGCGCCCACTATTCGTTCGCCAAAGATCCGAACGACGATTTCGTGAAATTTCTCGGCGGCTCCGTTTCGATTTTGGATACGGTATACGCGCAAACCGGCGCTCTCGACTACGAGACGAAAACCGGCACGTGGGTGACCGGCTTTCCGCCCAACGAATATACGACCCAGGTCGGCGCCGCGTTTTCGTTTTCGTTCGAGGGGACGGGGTTCGACTTTCAGCATTATGCCGACACGCGCGGCGGCGTATGGGAATTCAAGGTGGACGGCGCCGCGTCGGGAACGGTCAGCACCCACATCGATGCGGTGCCGACCGGGCAGCTGTCCGGCAACGTCGCCAAAAGACCGATCGCGCGCGGCTTGACGAACGGCTCGCATACGGTCGTGGCGACGTTCAAGGGAGACGACCCGAATCACGCTCCGTCGTCGGGGGCGGGGACGTCGAGAGGCTGGGTCCGCAACGCGGCCAACTATTCGAACAAGGCCGATACGTTCCGGACCGCCATCGTGTACGGAGACGACCGGCAGATGGGTGCGATCAAGCTGTTCGATGCGCTTCATTCGTGGAGCAACAAGGAGTTCGCTCTGAACGTTGCGCCGGCGGGCTCCGGTTACCCCGCCCATTGGCTGCCCGAGCATGTGAACGTCGGAACCGTATACGCCGTGTCGCAGCGCGTTTATTTCGACGACGCGGAAATAACGGACTGGACGCCGGACGCGTCCGTCCGCCCGGTCCGATCGGTGAAAATCGTCCAGCACCTGATCGGCAAGCATCCGTCCGATCCGGGAAACCCGGTTGCCGAAATCTATTGCGTCCATACGGCGTCGCCCGGAGGCGTCGCGGTCAAGTCGAAAATCAAATGGCTGAGAGCCGTCACGATTTCCGCCGGCTACGGCATGATGTTTCCCGTCTTCGGTTCGTTCGCGCGCAAATTCGCGACAAGCTTCGGCAACCTGTACGACGCCACCGCCGCGGACGGCAGCACGACCGATTTGGGCGAAAACGATCAAGCCGCAAGCTACGCCTACGTCCATGACGGCACCGGCTCGAACGGCGAGCCGGATACGGTCGTCGCGATGACGGTCCACGACATCGCCAAAACGTTCCGGCACGGGCAGCCCGGCCGGCGGAGCTCCGGCTCGATCGTCTGGCTGCAGCATCGCGACGCGGCGATGCAGAAGCTGTACCCGCAAGTGTACGATAAGTACACCGCCGCGGCAGGAGATACGTACGAAGCGGGCGGCGTCTACTTTATCGGCGAGCTCCCGCTTGCCTGCCGGTTTTACGGCTGAACCGCGAGGACCGGCCGTTTCGCGGCCGGTCGCCCCGCAGGTCCGACGACGAACGGCAATAGCAATTACGCTGTATTTTATCGGAAAGGACGAAGTTGGCGATTTGAAAGCCGGACAGAGCTTCGAGAGAGCATCACCTCGGTTGGCCCCGAGAAAAGTAACGCGACTCGCTGCGCACGATCGGCAATGCGCTTAACCAAAAAACAAAAGGAGCTAATCTCTTAGCTCCTGACGCACTTGTTTCAATAAAACTCGTCAGCTTCTCCGCTTCGTTCCAACGTCGTTGACAGCTATATTTATCGCCGGCCGTTCTCGTACCTTGTGAAGCGACGAGCAGCATCGGCCGAACCGGCAATCTTCGAATTGCGCCTTCTAACAAAGCTTGTTATCCGTTGCCTCTAAAAAAGTCCAAAATGGCTTCAAGACGTATTTTTTCGTTGCATTCCTCGCAGCAATACAACCCGTTCCTGTTTTTCTTGTATTGCTTGTATTCCTCGGTTCCTTCGTCTACTCTAAACACTTTCTTGCAGCTATAGCATTTTATCTCTAAGCTAAACACGTACATCCTCCTCAGATGCAGCCTTCCTTTATAGCCCCGAACATCGAAATCGGACCGCGAACTGAAGCTTACCGCTCCAGGCTCTCTTGTTTGCGACAATTTCGATAACCGCGAATGCAAGCTTCCGATTCGCATCCGTAAACTTCAGGACGAATAAAGGACTGGCAAGCAATAGCGTATTCGTTCACAAGCTGCTCAAGAAGCTCCTCCTTACTCGAAAAGTGATTTGCGATAAACCCGTGCCGATATTTGCATATTTCGCGATTTGTCCAAAAGAGGCTTGTGCCTATCCGACTTCGGCTAGATCCCGACAGCGACTCCACAAATATACGATCTGCTGGCTTTTTCAATTAAACAACATCTCTTTTTGGTTCGTTTTGAATCACGATTTATTTTAGCATATCATGCTAATTTTTCAATGAATCAGCAATTTCGGATGCATGTTTCCGCCAAATCGCAGACGAACCACCTGCGAACCGCTATCGCGCCGGATACTCGGGAACGCTCTAAGAATCGGCGAAATCGGCTTAAAACCCGGGTCCTTTCCGGGGCAAAACTGTGCGGCGGGATTCCATTTTTTTCAATCCGGTATGGAATCCGCCCGGCGCATGCGTTATGATGAACGCGAAGGAGTGATGGTAACGTGAACATTTTCGAACGGGCGGAAAGTTCCGGAACGAACGGCATTCGGGAAAGCCGCGGCGAAAACGTCGTCGAAGCGGGTGCGGTTCGGGACGAAGCAGCCGGTCAAACCGATTTCGTCCGGCTCCTCCGCGGCATGAACGAAACGTCGGACATCCTGTACGCCAAAATTTGCGGGGATCGCCGTTTGGAGGCGCTCGTCCCGATCAAAGGCGCGCGATTCGCCCATTACGGCTTCGGCAAAAACCAGCTCGACGACTTTATCCTGTTTCGCGACGGCGCGATATCCGACCTGGAACGGTCCGCCGACCCGACCGGCGGCGAAACGTTGAAAGCGGTGAAGCGGATCGAGCTGCTGCAGCCTTGGAGCAACAAGGAATACGCGATTTGCGTTTCGCCGGCCGGTACCGATTTCCCGCATCAATGGCTGCCCGAGCATAACCGGGTCGGGACGGTGTTTGCCGTTTCGCAGCGCATATGGCTCGATGACGAAGAAATGACGGATTGGACCGCCGAGCCTTCGTTTCGCGCCGTACGGTCGGTCCGAATCGAGCAGCATATGCTCGGCGTTCACCCGGACGCTCCTTCCGAGCCGGTGGCGGAAATCGATTGCACCCACCGCGTCGACGCCGGCGGCGTTTCGGTCCGCTCGGCCGTTCGCTGGCTTCGGCCGGTATCGATCCGCTCCGGCTACGGCATGATGTTTCCGGTAATCGGTTCGTTCGCCGGCAAGCTGGCAACCGGCTTCGGCCGTACGTACGATGCGGTCGCGACGGACCGCAGCAAAACCGATATGATCGAAGACGACCGCTGCGCAAGCTACGCCTTCATGGCCCGTCCGGAGGAAACCGGCGAAGCGGCGGACTACGTCGCCGCGATGACGGTAAGCGACCTGGAGACGACGTTTCGGCACGGGCTGGACGGGCGGCGGCAAAGCGGCTCCGTCGTCTGGCTGGAGCACCGGAACGCGTCGATTCAGAAGCTGTACCCGCAAGTGTACGACCGGTACACGGCGGACGCCGGGGACGTTTACGAAGCGGCGGGCACTTATTATATCGGGGAATGGACGAAGGCGGCTCGGGCGCATTCGTTCTGATGGAACGAGGATTTTTCAGGCGCGCGCAGAATGTGTTAATCGGGTGATCGATAATGGCTTCCATCGTGGCGGTGCCGGTCCCGGAATACATAAGGCCGGAAGACATGAACATGCTGCTGGCGAACGTTTCGCCCGAACGCCGGGACCGGGCGTCGGCCTATTATCGCGTCAAAGACCGCTACCGCTCGCTGTTGGCGGAATGGCTCGTCCGTTACGTTGCGGTCGATCGCGCCGGGCTGGCCCGTTCGCACATCCGCTTCGTCCGCAACCGGTACGGCAAGCCGTCTCTTGCCGGCAATTTCGGCTTCTCGTTCAATGTGTCGCACTCCGGGGATTGGGTCGTCCTGCTGTGGGACGCGCAGCCCGCCCGGCTCGGCGTCGACGTGGAACAAATCGTCCCGATCGACCTCGCCGTCGCGGACGGCGTATTTACCGCGGCGGAGCGCGAAGAGCTGTTTGCCGCGGCGGAGCACGAAAGGCTCGAGCATTTTTATCGGCAATGGACCTTGAAGGAAAGCTGCGTCAAGGCGCTCGGCACCGGTTTGTCGCGGGCGCCCCAATCTTTTACCGTCGCGCGTTCGGAAGCGGGCGGCTGGCATTCGCCGGAGGCGGGCCCGTTTCGGTTCGTCAGCTTTCGGCTGGACGAAGCGCACATCGTGTCCGCCTGCTCCGATTCCGGGGAAATAGCGGAAAAGGCGGATGTATGGGCATGGACGGAGCTGCGCGAAAGCTTGGCGAAACCGGCCGATCCGTTTCGATAGCCGTTGTTATCGGCCTGGGCGGCTTCGGCGCATGCCGGCCGACGTTTTGTATTCGCCGCTTCCGATATCGTGGAGAAAGCGATCCAGCGGTGTGCGTGCGCATCCTTGGTAATTGTAGTGAAAGGCTTCCGATCATACGGAAAATAACCCGACTGCATTTGCAGCCGGGCATTTCTTGTTATACCAATCATTTCGACGGCGTCGTCAAACTGCGCGGACGCATGTCCGTCCAATGCGCCTCGACATACTCGAGGCACCGTTCGCGGCTCTCCCCTTCGAACGCCGCGATCCATCCCGGCGGCACCGGGACGAACGCCGGCCAAAGCGAATATTGGCCATCTTCGTTCACGAGCACATGATAGACGCCGTCCGGCGCTTCAAACGGATTGCCCATATACGGCTTCCTCCTTTCCGCCGCGTCCGGCATCGGCGCAGGCGTCGGCACCGGCTTCGCAGCCGTTCAACGCGGCCAGCTTCGCCGCCAGCAGCCGTCCGATTTCCGCCAGCGGCCCGGGCTGGCATAAATCTTTATGGCGGCAATGCATATCGTGCCGCTCGATATGCCCGTCGATATACGGAAGCCACGTCTCCGGCTCGATCGGGTCGAACCAGTCCGGAATGACCGTGGACCGGAAAAACAGCACGTTCCCGCGAAACCGCCCCGGGACGTAAGCGCCCAAAATGCGCACCGAATTGACGTACGTCTCCTTCAGATTCATAATCGTGGCCGGCTCCAGCGAAGCGAGCGCGCTTCCGTCCCGACGCAGCAGGTCGACGGCCCCTTCCGGCGTGAGCGGCCGGTCCCCCATCCCGTCCGGATCGTAGCCGCCCAAGGCGAGCAGCGCGACGAGCGCCTCCCGTTCGTCGGGCCCCTCCTTCAAAGGCAGAAAATGGCTCGGATACGCGTCGAGCATAACGAGCAGGGCGACCCGCTCGCCTTCCCGCTGCAGCCGGACCGCGATCGCATGGGCGACGTTGCCGCCGAGCGACCAGCCGAGCAAATGGTACGGTCCGGTCGGCTGTACGCTGCGAATTCGTTCGATATAATCGTCGGCCATCGCGTCGAGACTTCGCGGCAGCTCCTCGTTTCGGGCGATGCCGCGGGCTTGCAGCCCGTAAATCGGAACTTCCGCGCCCAGCGACTTCAACAACCCCGCATAGCACCAGCTCAAACCGCCCGCCGGATGGACGCAAAACAGCGGAAGCCGTTCCCCGCCGGGCCGAAGCGGCAGCAGCACGTCGAGCGCGCTGTCGGCCGAGCCGCTATCCAGCCGTTCGGCGAGGGACGCGACGGTCGGCGCCTCGAACAGGACGCCGATGCCGAGCTCCGCGCCGAACGCTTCGCGAATGCGGCTCATCAGGCGGACGGCGAGCAGCGAATGGCCGCCGAGCTCGAAAAAGCCATCGTCGATGCCGACTCGCGGCAGGCCGAGAATGTCCGCGAACAGCTCGCACAGCAATTCCTCCCTCGGCGTCCTCGGTCCGCGTCCGGCGGCGGGCGCGATGTCCGGCGCGGGCAGCGCCTTGCGGTCCAGCTTGCCGTTCGGGGTGAGCGGCAGACGCTCGACGGCAACGAACGCCGCCGGCACCATATAGTCGGGCAAGCGGGAAGCGGCATAGTGCCGCAATTCGCCAGGCTCGACGTTTTCGCCCGCGTCCGGCACGACGTAAGCGGTCAGCCGCTTGTCTCCGGGCCGGTCTTCCCGAACGACGACGGCCGCTTGGGCAATGCGGGGATGGCGAACGAGCGCCGCCTCGATTTCGCCCGGCTCGATCCGGAAGCCGCGAATTTTCACTTGCTGGTCGGCCCGGCCCAAATAAACGAGGGAGCCGTCCGGCAGCCGCTTCGCAAGATCGCCCGTCCGGTACATCCGGTCGCCGGGCTCCCCGTACGGATCGGCCACGAACCGTTCCGCGGTCAAGCCGGGGCGCCCCAAGTAGCCGCGGGCGAGTCCGTCGCCGGCGACGTACATTTCCCCCGGCACGCCGGGAGGAACCGGCTGCAGCTCGCCGTCCAGCACATAAACCCGCAAATCGTCGATCGGTTCGCCGATCAGGCTGCCCGATTTGACGCGAGCCGTTTCCTCGTCGAGCGGAAAAAAGCTGACATGCACCGTCGTTTCCGTGATGCCGTACATGTTGACAAGCATCGGCGAATCGTCCGGATGACGCCTGTACCACTCCTCGAGTCGGGCGAGCTCGAGCGCTTCGCCGCCGAAAACGACGTAGCGCAGCGACAAAGGCGGCGAACCGGCCGGACGGTCGCGGTCCGCCTGCACGAGCTCGTAAAACGCCGACGGAGTCTGGTTGAGGACGGTAACGCCCTCCGCCGCCAACAGCTCCAAAAATCGCGACGGCGATCGGCTGTCGGCATAAGACACGACGACGAGCTTGCCGCCGTACAGCAGCGCCCCCCACAGCTCCCAAACCGAAAAGTCGAACGCGTACGAATGGAACAACGTCCATACGTCGTCCGGTCCGAACCGGAACCGACGCGCGGTCGCCCCGAACAGCCTGACGACGTTCCGGTGCGGGATGACGACGCCTTTCGGTAAGCCGGTCGAGCCGGACGTGTAAATGACGTAAGCGGGACTGTCGGGCGCGAGCGGCGCGATGCGGTCGGCATCGGCCGGGTTTGTCGAGCGGCAGGCCGCGAGCGCCTTAACGGTCGCGGGCTCGTCCAGCACGATCGCCGGGATGCCGCCGGTTCCCGGCAGCGTCGACGCGGCATCGCCGTTCGTGACGATGCACGTCGGAGCGGCATCGCCGAGCATAAACACGATCCGTTCGGCCGGATAATCCGGATCGAGCGGCACGTACGCCGCGCCGGCTTTGAGCGCGGCGAGCAGTCCGACGACCAGTTCGATCGATCGCGGAAGCGCCAGCGCGACGAACGTTCCCGGTCCCGCTCCGCGGCCGATCAACAGATGCGCCAGCTTGTTCGCCCGCGAGTTCAGTTCCGCGTACGAGACCGCCACTCCGTCGCACAGAACGGCAGCGGCATCCGGCCTGCGCGCCGCCTGGGCTTCGAACAGCTCCGGCAGCGCCGCCTCGCGCTCATGCTCTCGGACGCGGGCGGCATTCCGCTCGCGCCGCCCGGCGGTCCAGGCGTGCCGCTCCTCCGGCGACAGCAGTTCCAGCCGGCCGATCGGCAGCCCCGGATCGCTCGCGGCCGCCCGTAGCAGCCGGAGCAGCCGGTCCGCCATCGACTGAGCCGTCCTTCGCTCGAACAAATCTTCGCTGTATTCGATCCAACCGTCGATGCCGTCCGGCTTGCCGTCATCCGTTCGCCGCTCGCGCAGCTCCCAGGTCAAATCGAACTTGGCGGAGCCCGCGCTTTCGATCCGGACGTCGGCTGCGAGACCCGGTATGTCGATCGCTGCGTCGGGCACGTTTTGAAATGCCAGCATGACTTGGAACAGCGGATGTCTGGACCGCGTCCGAACCGGACTGAGCGCCTCGACGAGCCGCTCGAACGGCAAATCTTGATGCTCGAAGGCGACGAGATCGGCTTCGCGGACTTTGCCGACCAGCTCGCGGAACGTCGGATTGCCTGATGTATCCGTCCGGAGCACGAGCGTGTTGACGAACAAGCCGATCAACCCGTCGAGCGAATCGTCCGTCCGGCCGGCGACCGGGGAGCCGATCGGAATGTCGGTGCCCGCGCCCAGCCGCGTCAGCAGCGCCGCGAGACCGGCCTGCAGCACCATGAACAGGCTCGCCTTCGCTTCGCGCGCAACCGTCAGCAGCATCCCGTGCAGCTGTGGATCGATGCGCAGCTCCACGACGCCCCCCGAACGGCTCGGCTCCGCCGGACGCGGAAAATCGGTCGGGAGCTGCAGCTCGTCCGGCAGCCCCCGAAGCGCTTCCGTCCAATATGCAAGCTGCTTCGCGATCAGGCTGTCCGGATCGGCCGAGCTGCCGAGCAGCCGCCTCTGCCAGACGGCGTAATCGGCATACCGGACCGGCAGCGGCGTCCACGTCGGCGGGCCGCCCCTTCTGCGCGCGATATAGGCGGCGGACAAATCGCGGGTAAGCGGATGGAGCGACCATCCGTCGCCGACCATATGGTGCAGCAGCAAAAGCAGCACATGCTCGTTCGGCCCGAGCGCGAACAGATGGGCGCGAAAGGCCGGCTCCGACGCGAGGTCGAACGGACGGCGCACGGCGTCCGCGAGCGCGGACGGCAGCTCCGACTCGCGAACGTCGCATACGGTCAGCGCCGGCATACCGCGATCGGCGTCCAAAACATGCTGGCGCGCTTCGCCGTCCGATTCGGGAAAAATCGTGCGCAGCGCTTCGTGCCGCATGACGACATCGGCCAAAGCGGCCCGCAGCGCTTCCCGTTCCAGCTTCCCGGACAATCTGGCGACGAGCGGTATGTTGTACGTCGGGCTCGGGCCTTCCAGCCGGTAAAGAAACCAGAGCCGCTGCTGGGCGAACGAAAGCGGAATGTCGGCGGCTCGTTCGACCGGGCGAACGGGCGGCCGGGCGTTCCGCGCCTGCCCCAGCCGTTTCGCCAAGCCGGCGGCCGTAGGAGCCTCGAACAGAGTGCCGATGCCGACGTCCACGCCGAACGATTCGCGGATGCGGATCGTCAGTCGGCCGGCGAGCAGCGAATGGCCGCCCAGGTCGAAAAAGCTGTCGTCGATGCCGACCCGGGGAACGCCGAGCGTTTCGGCGAAAAGCTCGCACAGCATGTCCTCCTGCGGCGTTCTCGGCATCCGGCCCGCGGCCGGCGGGACGAAATCGGGCGCAGGCAGCGCCTTGCGGTCGATTTTGCCGTTCGGCGTCAACGGCAGCGCATCCAGGACGACGACTGCCGACGGGACCATATAATCCGGCAACACGGCGATCGCATGCTTGCGCAGTCCGGCCGGCTCGACGGCGTTACCGGCGGCGGGAACGACGTAAGCGACAAGCCGCTTGTCGCCCGGCCGGTCTTCGCGAACCGTTACCGTAACGCGCGATACGCCGGGATAGCCGGCCAACGCCGCCTCGATTTCGCCCGGCTCGATGCGAAAGCCGCGAATTTTGATCTGGTGATCGGCGCGTCCCGCAAAACCGAGCGAGCCGTCCGGCAGCCATACGGCCAAATCGCCGGTCCGGTACATTCGCGCCCCCGGCGGGCCCAGCGGGTCGGCGACGAAACGTTCGGCCGTCAGCCCCGGACGGCCGAAATAGCCGCGGGCGAGCCCGTCGCCCGCGATGTACAAGTCCCCTACGACGCCGGGCGGCACCGGCTGCAGGCCGGCGTCCAGCACGTAAACCCGCGTGTTCCAAATCGGCCGGCCGATCGGAGGAGGCCCCTCGCTATCGCCCGGCAATGCCGCGGCCGTGGACCAGATCGTCGTTTCCGTCGGTCCGTACATATTCGTAACGCTGCAGCCCGCTTCGCGCAAAGCGCGCAATAGGCCGCTCGGAAGAGCTTCGCCGCCGACCAGCGCGCGAAGCCCGTTCAATCGATGCGAAGCGGCCGACGCCAGCGCGTGCCATAACGTCGGCGTGGCCTGCATGACCGTGACACCGTTGTCCGCGATCGCCGCCGCGAGCGCTTCCGGGTCCCGTATCGTCGCTTTGTCGGCGACGATGACGGCGGCTCCCCGCAGCAGCGGCAGCAGCAGCTCCAATACCGATATGTCGAAGGCGATCGTCGTAACGGCGAGCAGCCGGTCGCGGCGGCTCAACGGAAACAACGACTCCATCGCGGCGAGAAAGTTGCCGAGGCTAGCAAACGGAATGACGACGCCCTTCGGCTTGCCGGTCGAACCGGACGTATAAATGACATATGCCGGATGGTGCGGCGATAACGGCTCGATCCGGTCGGCGTCGGACAAGTCGATATCGGGGCATTCGCCGAGCCGTTCGATGATAGCGGCATCGTCCAGCACGATCCGCGGCGGCGGCGCGAGTCCGCCCTCGGGCAGCCTCGAAACGGCTTGCGAGTCCGTCACGACGCACGCCGGCCGCGAATCGTCGAACATGTAGGCGATCCGGTCGGGCGGATAGTCGGGATCGATCGGCAAATAAGCCGCCCCCGCTTTATGGACCGCCAAAATGGCGACTGCCATATCGACGGTACGGGGCAGCGCCAGCGCGACGATTCGCTCCGGGCCTGCGCCTTGGGCGATCAGCAGGCGCGCCAGCCGGTTCGCCCGCCCGTGCAGCGCAGCGTAGCCAAGCTCCTCTTCCCCGCAGCGGAGGGCGATTTGACCGGAGCTGCGCGCGGCTTCCGCCTGCAGCCGCTCCGGCACGGAACCGTGCGGCAGCGGACGCGCGGTGTCGTTCCAAGCCGCCGTCGTCAGCCGGCGCTCCTCGGGCGGCAGCAGCTCCAGCGCCGCGATCGGCGTATCCGGCGACGCGTTCGCCGCACTGCGGAAAAGCCGCATGAGGCGCCGTTCGTGCCGCGCCAGCTCGTCCGCCCCGTATACGGCCGGATTGGCGTCGAAGTCGATCCGCAGGTCGCCGCCGCCCGCTTTTCCGTAGACGTTGATCGCCAGGTCGTCGACGGGTCCGGCCGATAGGTTGCGCGTCTCGCCCGTGCAAGGTCCGAAGCGAAGTCCGGCGTCGAACGGCATGATGTTGATTTGCGGCCCGTGCAGCCCTCTGCCGCTTCCGATCCGTTTCAAATCCCGGCGCAGCTGTTCGTGCCGGTACTTTTGATGGCGGCGCATGTGCCGAATCTCCTCCGCCGTTTGCCGCGCAAGCTCGGACAGCGTCATGTCGGGCCGCACCGCGAGGCGCAGCGGCAGCACGTTCATCACCATGCCGGGAATGCGCAGCGAAACCGAACCGAGGCGGCCCATCATCGGCAAGCCCAAAATAACGTCGGTCGAGCCGGTGAGCCGGTGCACGTAAACGGCTGTCGCGGCGATCAAAGCGTCGGACCAGACGGCCGCGGACGACGCGGCGGCACGCTCCAGCCGTTCCCGGTCCGCTGCGGCGAGCCGTTCCGTCCGCCGCAAAAAGTCGCGGGACGTTCGCGGCGCCCGGTCGGCCAGCCGGGGCGCATCCGGATCGTCCGCAAACCGTTCCAGCCAAAACCGGCGGTCCGCCTCGGCCTGCCCGGACAACCGGTACGCCTCCTCCTCTTCGGCGATCAGCCGAAGCGGGCCGAAGCCGCCGCGTTCGCGGGAAATGCCCGAAGCGCTCGCCGTGTACAGCTCGGCGACCCGCTTTGCGATCATCGAAAAGCCGTACCCGTCCATCGCGATATGATGGATGCGCTGATACCAATAATGGCGGTCCGGCGCCGCCCGAAAAAGCGCCTCGGCGAACAGCGGCCCCCGACCTAAATCGACTGGGCGGGATAAATCGTCCCTCATCCACGCTTCGGCCGCCGCCCGCGGGTCGGCTTCCCCGCTCACGTCGATTACCGGAAACGGCCAATCCGTCGACGGAACGATCGTTTGCCAAGGACCGTCCTCGTCCTCGCCGAATCGGGCATGCAGCGCTTCCGTTTCCGCGACCGTTTGCCGCACCGCCGCCTCGAACAGCGCCGTATCGATCGGACCGGCGATGTCCACGCATTCGGCCGCGTTGTAAATCGGATTGTCCGGCTCAAGCCGCTGGGCATACCAGATGCCGGCTTGTCCGCCGGTCAAAGAAAACCGTTCGTTCCGGCATGTCGTCATCGGACCGTTTGCCTCCTTTAGGTGGCGCATTCGTTCGTCTCCCCGGCCATCCGCGAAGACAGCAGCTTCGACCATTCCCCGAGCGTCGGCCGTTCGGCCAGCTCCGCGAACGTAATGTCGGCCCCGCGCCGTCGCCAGCTTTCGGCCAGGCTCATTATCCGCACGGAATCGAGTCCCCGGTCGACGAGATCGTCGTCGTCCCCTATTTCGGACGGCGTTTCATAAAGCAGGCCGGCGACCTGCTCGCGCAAGGCGCGGAGCGAAATCGAGCCGTCCCTCCGATGCCGCGCAGCGTTCGGGGACCGTTTCAACGCGTCGGCCGTTTCCTCGGCGGTCAGGACGACGGCGCATCGTTCCGCGGCGTATGTCAAGGCCATCTCGTGATAATCGCGGGAAAAATCGGCCACCGCATCGCCGACGAAAAACGGCTGCACGTCCTGCATGAAGGCGTCGCAAGCGGTCATGAGGCAGCCGATGTGCGCGTAAATGCCGCAAACGATCAGCTGATCCCGCCCCAGCTCGCGCAGCGTGTCGAGCAGATCCGTTTTGCGGAACGCACTGTACCGCCATTTCGTAATGACGATGTCCGATTCGTCCGGCGCGAGCGGCTCCACGATCCGTTTCCGCCCGGGACCGTCGTCGAGGCCGGGCCCCCAAAAATCGAGCAGCAGCGCGCGCTGCTCGGGCGTTTGTCCGCCCGGTTGGGCCGTGTATATGACCGGAACGCCCAGCTCTACGCAGTTCGTTTTCAGCCGGCGTATGTTCGCCGTCAGCTCGGTCAAAGGCGATTCGCCGGCGACGAAGGCGTCCGCAAAATATTGCTGCATGTCGTGAATCAGCAGGGCGGCACGCCCGGGGTCCGGGCTCCACGAAACGCGGTTGTCCGGCATGGCGGAGCGGCCCGGCATCGGATATGGTTGTATGGCGGGCAGAGCCATCGGTTTCCCTCTTTTCTATTATGAAAATGGATGAAAGCTAAACGGTTTGCGCTTCAAAGCGGGGTTTTCCCGTGGGCGGCCTGCCCCGCGGCCGTTTCGCGCAGCGCTTTTTTGCTCACCTTCCCGACCGCCGTTTGCGGAAACGAATCGACAAACTCGAACCGGTCGGGAATTTTATAGGCCGCGAGCCCCCGCTCCCGCAAAAACGACTTGAGCTCCGACGCCGACGGAGCCAGTGCGCGGGGGATGACGAATGCGCAGCTTTTTTCGCCCAAAAACTCGTCGGGCATCGAAACGACCGCCGTATCGCGCACGCCGGAATGGGCGAGCAAATGGTTTTCGATTTCCTCGGCGGCTATTTTGTCCCCGCCGCGGTTGATCTGGTCTTTGACGCGGCCTTCCACGACCAGATGTCCGGTGCTCAGCACTTTGACCAAATCGCCGGTCCGGTAAAAGCCGTCGGGGGTAAACGCTTTGGCGTTATGCGCATCGGCCTTGTAATAACCGCGAATCGTATACGGTCCCCGCGTCAAAAGCTCGCCGGTTTGTCCCGGCCCGACGTCTTGATCCGCCTCGTCGACGACGCGGATTTCGTCGTACGGCGACATCGGCCGACCCTGGGTGCCCATGACAAGCTCTTCCGGATCGTCCAGCCGGGTATAATTCACGAGCCCTTCCGCCATCCCGTACACTTGCTGCAGCCGGCAGCCGAGCGCACTCCGTACCCGGGCGGCCGCCTCGCTGCCGAATTTGGCGCCTCCGACCTGGAGCACGCGCAGGCTGGACAGGTCGCGATCGCGGCGCGACGCCGCTTCGATCCATTGGACGGCGAGCGGCGGAACGAGCGCCGTCATCGTGACGCCTTCCCGCTCGATCAGCGGAAACGCCGCGTCGGGGCTCGGATTCGGCGCGAGAACGACCCGTCCGCCGGCGTACAGCGTGCCGAGCGTGCCCGGCGAACTGAGCGGGAAATTATGGGCGACCGGAAGGGCGGCCATATAGACGCTGCTTTCGTCAAGCCGGCAAATATCGGCGCTGACCCGCAAGCTGTACATATAATCGTCGTGCGTGCGGGGAATCAGCTTCGGCAAACCGGTGCTTCCCCCCGACAGCTGCAGAAACGCGACGTCGGACGCATTCGGCCCCGGCAGATCGGCCGCATTGCCGGTCAGCTCCCCGAGCGGCATAAACCGTCCCGGCTCTCCAGCGACGAGGATGTGCCGCAGGACGGGCGCTTTGCTCCGGACATGCTCGGCCAAGCTCCGGAAGTCGAAGCCGAATCGATCGTCGGGTATGACGTAGGCGACCGCTTCGGCGAATTCGCACAAGTAAACGATTTCGCTTGCGCGGTGCGAAGGCAGCGCGAACACGGGCAGCGCCCCGATTCGGAACAAAGCGAAGCATACCTCGAAAAATTCCGCGACGTTCGGCAGCTGGACGACGACGCGATCGTCCTTCTTAATGCCCAGCGCGAGCAGTCCGCCGGCCAGCTTGTCGGCCCGGGCGTCCAATTCGCCATACGTCCATCGCGTCTGTCCGCTTACGACGGCGATGCGTTCGCCGTACGCCGCGGCCCGTTCTTTCAGCATGTCCCCGAACGTTTGGCCCAACCAGCAGCCCGTCTCCCGATAACGGTCGGCGAAAGGCTTCGGCCACTCGGTGCATCCAGGCAGCATAAACAATCCCTCCTTTTCGCATGTCGGTTAGCTCCATACGTCGTCGTCGTCGAGCCCCATCGCCCGAAGCATCGTGCGGAACTTGGCCGACGTCTCCGCCAGTTCCGCTTCCGCGTCCGACCCGGCTACGATCCCGGCTCCCGCGAACAGGCGCAGCCGGCGGTCCCGCACTTCCGCGCAGCGGATCGCGACCGCCCATTCGCCGTCGCCGGCCGCATCGCACCAGCCGACCGCCCCGGCGTAGAAGCCTCTGTCGAACGGCTCGATGTCCCGGATCGCGTCGCGCGCCGGTTCGGTCGGGGAGCCGCATACGGCCGGGGTCGGGTGCAGGGCTGCGGCCAGCTCCAGCGACGAAATCGACGGATCGGCGAGCTCGCCCCGAACGACCGTCGATAGATGCCACATGGTGGCGGTATGGACGAGCGACGGTTCGGTCGGAACGTCCAAGCGGACGCAAAACGGTTTTAGCGCCGCCGCGACCGCCTCGACGACGAGCGCGTGCTCGCGCCGGTCTTTGGCGGATGCCAGAAGCGCCGCCGCGCGCCGAGCATCTTCCGACGGATCGCCCCCGCGCGGAAGCGAACCGGCTAACGGATTCGACACCGCCCGCATCCCCGATCGGGAGACGAGCAGCTCGGGGCTGGCGCCTACCAGCGTCGGTACGGCGGACGAAAGCCCGTCGTTTGCCGTACCCCGCAGCGGCAGATCGACGGCGAACGTATAGCCGTGCGCATTGCGGCGGACGAGATTGCGCAGCAGCGCGCGAATATCGACGGCCGACTCCGCAAGCAGCTGCAGTGTCCGGGCCAGCACGATTTTCGACGATCGGCCCGAACGTATGCGGTCGAGTGCCCGCTCGACGCCGCGCCTATACTCCGCCGGTCCGGGAATCGGCTCCACATTGGCAACGGACGACGTCGTCCGCTCCGCGGGGGCGTCCGGGTCGGCCGGAAGCGGGCCCGCCTGCCGGACCGTCTCCGGCACGATCAGCCGAGCCGGCGATTCGCGGTCGAACGGCACCTCTCCGACAGCCAGCGGATTGTCCGTCTCGGACGCTTTCGATCGCTGCAGCGTCGCGGCGACTTCCCCGGGCAGCCGCCGCAGTCCGTCCGGCCCGCCCGGGCACGGCACCTCCGCCCGTATCCCTTGCGCCAGCATCGTTCGTTTCGCCGATGCCATGAAGAAGGACGAGCCGGGCCGATAGTCGTCGAGCAGCCGGCTTGCCGGCGATTCGGGAGTAACCGTTTGTTTCATCGTTCCATCCCTCCTGACGTATCGAATTAATTGCCCAATGTGGCGCCGCCGTCGACGCGCAGGTCTTGCATCGTAATATGCCGGGCCCGGTCGGATACGAGAAACAGCACCGCATCGGCGATGTCCGACGGCGCGGCCAGCCTTTGCAGCGGAATGCCGAGCCGGTACGCCTCCGGCGAGCCGGCGATGACCGCACGGGCTCCGTCCCCGCCCAGCCATAACGCCCGCTGCATCGGGGTGTCCGTCGAGCCGGGAGATACGACGTTGCAGCGGATGCCGAATTCGGCCAACTCCAGCCCGAGACATTTCGTAAACGCCGCGACCGCCGCCTTGGAAGCCGCATAGGCGGCCATATGCATTCTAGGCGTCGACGCGGCGTTCGATCCGACCGTCACGATCGAGCCCGACCGGCGCGGCGCCATATGCCGGACGACGGCGCGGCATATATGAAACACGCCGGTCGCATTGACGGCGAACGCCGCCGCCCAATCGCCGTCGGCGATTTCGGCGATCGGGCCGGTGCGCAATACGCCCGCCACGTTGACGACGATTTCGATCGGCCCGACGAAGCGCTCGATGCGCGCGACGGTCTCGTCGACGGACGCCGCGTCGTCCACATGCGCGGGGAACGCGCAAGCCCGGCCGCCGCCCGCGCGAATGTCGGCCGCGACGGCTTCCAGTCCGGCGGCGTTGCGGTCCAGCGCGGCTACGATAGCGCCACAGCCGGCAAGCGCCCGGGCGACCGCTTCGCCGATCCCTTGCGCCGCGCCCGTCACCAACGCGACTTTTCCGCGAATTCCCGTTTCCGTTTCAGCCATCTCCTCATTTCCTTTCCTGGCGTGCTTGGTTCGGTTCGGCTTCGGTTTGAACCGGTTGACACGGTTGGACCAGTTGGTCCGGTTGGTCCGGTTGGTCCGGTTGCTCCGGTTGGCTCGGTTGGTCCGGATTGGCCTGGTTGGCCTGGTTGGCCTGGTCGGCCCGGTTGCTTCGGTTGCTCCGAACTGGTCGGGGTCCGTCCGTTTCGTTTCGAAAACCGGCAAAGCTTTCAGTCGATTGTCAGCATCACCCCCTTTCAACATTCGTTTTTGATAATGATAATCATTATCAATAAATGGTCGGGCTCCGCCAACTACAAATCTATAGGACGGTTGTTAAAGCAATATTCCATGTGGCTAACCACCGTCATGTAACGGCGAACACCGCACGCCGGAGCTTCGCGCGGTGCGAAAAGGCACCGAAATCGTGCTTGCTGCAAGTTAGAAGTCTTTCCCGCCCTTTATTTGTCCGGAATCCGCCTTTCAGCAAAAATAGAAGATGTTCGGGACTCCTATTTCCGGCGAAATCGGACGAGTTCGCCTTTTGGACCGATTCCGGCGCCATCTAAGAGTCTCGAAAAGCTTCTATACCGGTTTCCTTTGCCGAACCGGTCAAAATAACGCGCTTCGGAGACTCTTATTTGGGCGAGTTGGAGGCGCACAGCGGTTTGTTGGCCAACGTACCGCCCGCACCTTCCGATACCATGACAGCGTGTCGGCTCGCTTCCACCCGCGCCTTGCCTGCCCTTGCTCCGTTAACCTCCGCCTTCCGAGGCAAAACGCAAAGCCCGGCTTACCAGCGCCGGCAGCACCGAAGCGTGCCCTTCGCCTTCGAACTCGTGGAACCGCGTATGCAAGCCGAGGCCGGACAAAGCGGCAAGCCGATCGGAAAGCGCCTTCGCATTGTCGTACATTCCGCTCTTGTGCCCCCGTTCCAGCTCGCCGACCCCGATCAGCAATCGGGCATCCGCCGCCCGACAGGCAAGCCGGGAAACGAATGCGCGCTCCTCCTCTTCCAGCAGCCGCTTGTTCCAGTGGATCGACGGACTGCCTGCGACGTACGTCCGAAACGATCCCGGCATCGCAAAGAGCGCGTGGAGCGTGAATAGACCGCCGAGCGAATGGCCGAAAAGCGTTTGGCGCGACGTATCGATCGGCATCGCGCTTTCGACGGCCGGCTTCAGCTCCTCCGTCAAAAACCGCAAAAACGCGTCGGCGCCGCCCTGCTCGGGCCACACCCCCCCGTCCGGCTTTGCCGGCAGCTCCGAGGCGTGCGCGGGCAGCGTATAATCGTAATAGCGCGCCGAATCGAACGGCGCTTCCGTCCGGTAGCCGATGCCGACGATGACCGCCGGAACGACTCCGGTTCTTTCCGGCCGGCGGCCTTGCACGCGCATCGCTTCCGTCAGCGTACCGAAAACGGCGTTCGCGTCCAACGCGTAAACGACCGGATACCCTGCGGGCGGAGGCGCGGCGGCCGGCTTCGCCACAAAAATGCGGTACTCGCGACCGTCGGCCCGGGAGCCGATGTCGTACTGGACGGCATGCGGAATCGTCGCCGCACGGCCGTTCGTCTCGCCGGCCCAAAGCCCGTTTTCCCCGATCGTCGGAATAGTCACCTTCAACCACGCCCCCTGTCTTTCGTTGATAATGATTCTCACCAATAATTATAAAAGCTGCTCCCCAAACCGACCATGGACGATTTCCGGAAATGCATATTCACTTTATCCGGGTCGGTAAAGCCGGAAATTCATCGAGGCGGACTCGAATCCTACAAGCGCGAATGCGCAGGAACGGGAGGCGCCCCGAAACCGACGCCGCAGCCGCAGCGCATAGATCGCGGTCCGCCCTCGTCACCCTTTTCTTTTTTGCCGATACAGCAAGTAAACGAAGTACGGGACCCCGATGATGGCGACGACGATGCCGACGGGCACTTCGGACGGCGCCAGCGCCACCCGGCCGATCCAATCGGACGCCATGACGAGCAGCGCGCCCGCGATTCCGCATACCGGAACCATTCTTGCGTGCGTCAGGCCGACCAGCCGTCTCGCGATATGCGGAGCCATGAGGCCGATAAAGCCGACCCCGCCCGAGACGGCCACGCAGGCGCCGACGATGCCGATGCCGCTCAGCAGCAGCGCCGCCTTTTCTTTCTCGGTATCGACGCCAACGCTCCGGGCGCTGCTTTCGTCCAGCTGCAGCAAATCGAGCACGTAGCTTTTCCGGACGATGACGGGAATGAGAGCCGCCAGCCAAGGCAGCATCGTGACGACGTACTTCCAGTTGGCGTTATATATGCTGCCCGCCGTCCAAACGGCCGCCATTTCGAAATCTTTCGCATTCATTTTCAGCGTCAAGTAAAGCGAAACCGCTCCGAGCCCCGAGCCGACGGCGATGCCGGTAAGCAGCAGCCGCTGCGGCTCCAGCCTCCCGTTCGTTCGGGCGAAACCGTAGATGAGCAGCGCCGCGATCACTCCGCCCGCCAGCCCGAACATCGGCATGGCGAGAACCGGCACCCACCCCGTGCTTGTGGAATGCCCTTGGAAAAAAAACAAAAACACGACCATCGCCGCGCCCGCCCCCGCGTTGATGCCGAGAATGCCCGGATCGGCGAGTCCGTTTCGCGTGACGCCCTGCACGGCGGCTCCGGCTATGCCCAAGCCGGCTCCGACGAGCGCGGCGATGACGATGCGGGGCAGCCGGAACTCGAGAATGACGAGGTCCAGGTCGGGCTGCGGATCGATGCGAAGCAGCGTCCCGAACACGTCCTTCACCGACATGTCGAACGCGCCGTTCGACAAGCTGACGTACATCGTTACGAGCAGGAGCCCGGTGCCGGCCGCCAGCAACGCGGCGTATCGCCGTTTCGAACCGTCATGCATGCTTTCCGCCCCCTCTCGTCCGGATCAAATAAAGGAAGAAAGGGACGCCGAACATCGCCGTCACGACGCCGATCGGCATTTCGTACGGCGCGTTCAGAAACCGCGCGAGCACGTCGCACAACGCCAAAAACAGTCCGCCGAGCACGCCCGCGCACGGGATGATCCGCCTGTAGTCGACGCCGGTCATAAAGCGGGCGATATGCGGAACGATGAGTCCGACGAAGCCGATTTTGCCCGCCAGCGCGACGGCGATGCCGGTCAAGACGACGACGCAGGCCGTCGCCGCCAGCTTGACGGCCGCCGTTCGCTGCCCGAGGCCCGCGGCCGCGTCGTCTCCGAGCGCAAGCACCGTGACCGGCTTGGCCAGCCGGTAGGCGAAGGCGATGCCGACGACCGCGAACGGGATCGCCAGCTTCATCAGCTGCGGATCCATTTGATGCAGCCGGGCGTTGTACCAGAAGCTGATATTTTGCGAGATTTGAAAATAGATCGAAATCGCCGCGGACACGCTGCTCAAAAACGTGCCGACGATCGTCCCCAAAATCGCCAGCCGAACGGGAGAAAGCCCGCCGGGCAGCAGCGAAGCCATCCCGAACACGAGCACGATGCTGAACGCCGAGCCCGCGAACGAGTACAAAATCATCTCCATGGACGACGAATTCGGCAAAAGCGCCATGCAAAGCGTAATCGCGAAGGCGGAGCCGTCGGTCACGCCCATAATCGAAGGGGAGGCGAGAACGTTTCTCGTCATCCCCTGCATGAGCGCCCCCGATATGGCCAAAAACGCTCCGATCAGCAAGGCGCCGACGACGCGCGGCAGCCTGGAATGCATAATGATTTGATGATTCACGTCGCCCGGATCGAATCGAAGCAGCGCCTCGCGGATCGTGACGGCGTCGATGTGCTTGGCCCCGTAGCAAATCGATACGAGCATCGTCAGCGCGATCAGGAGCGGCGCGCTCCACATGAAAAGGGCGAAGGCGGGAATCCGGTTCCGCATGCCGCTCCGGCTCATTTCGTCGGAACGATGCCGCTCGTTTTGACCGCCTCGAGGAAGCGGATTTTGCTGTAAGCGGTGCCTCCTTGGGCGAGCGGATCGACGACGTTCACGTAGACGCGGCCGTTTTTGACGGCATTGATGCTTTTCCAGATCGGATTGTTTTGCAAATCGTCGAGCGCCTTCGGCGTATCTTTATTTTCGTCCTCCGCGAACTGTACGAACAAATAGTCCGGATTCATCTCCGAAAACTTTTCCAGCGAAACGATCTGCTGCGCCTTCGCCTGCTTGATTTCCTCGGGAACGGCCGCGCCCAAGTCCTCGTAGAGCGACGGGTTGAAAAAGACGTCCGCCGGGTACAGATTGATGCTTCCGGTGCGGATGCGGACGGCGAGAACCTTCTTGTCCTTGAACACGGGCGCGATTTGTTCCCGCATCGTTTTGACGTCGTTTTTGTACGTTTGCAGCACCTGCTTCGCCCGCTCCTGCTTGCCGGTCAGCTCCGCGAGCAAATTCAGGTTCGCCTCCCAATCGGTCGAAATGTGCGACACCGGTATCGTCGTGCCGACCTTGCCCAGCTTTTCGGCCGTTTCCGCGGGAAATTTCGTGCTGCTCAGGATGACGTCGGGCTTCAGCTTCAAAATCGTCTCGATATTCGGCTGCGTCTTCTCCCCGATTCCTTGCGTCCCGTCGGTGATGCTCGCGAAAAGCGAATGGAATTTGCCGCCGACGGTAATGGCGCCGACCGGCTTGACGCCGAGGACGAGGGCGTCCTCCATCGCTTCCAGCGCGCCGGTAATGACCAGTTTGTCCGTTTTGGCCGGAACCGTGTATGCTTTGCCCAAATATGAAATCGTGCGCGGCGAAGCCGCAGCCGTCGCATTGGCCGCGCCGGCGGCCGAAGCGTCTCCCGCGGAGCCGCCCGCAGGCTGGACCTCCTCTTTGGCGCCGCATGCCGTTAGGCCCAGCAGCAAAACGGACGCCAAGCCGATCAATTTCCATTTCCGCATCATGTTGCTCGTTCCCCTCTCCGTCTCGTTATCGCTTGTTCGGAAACATCCACAGCAGCGCTTCCGGAAACCGTTTCGCGAATTGCGGCCATTCGGGAACCTCCCCCGGTCCGACCTCGAAACGCACCGTTTCCCGGCCGAAGCCGCGCTCCAGCAGCCGGTACAGCTCTCCGTTCCGCACCGCCGCATGCTTCTGGATCGTCGTCTTACCCGCGCCCTCCTCGCTCCCCGCGTACAAATAAATGCGGCAGTCCGTTTCGGGCAGCGGCGCTTGATGCATTTTGCGATCGTTTCGATCGCCGCGTGCAGCGTTTTTTGTTTGAAAATGATTATCATTTGATTGATAACCATTCTCAATGACGATTATAATCGACGTCCGCAGCCGCGAACATGGACGATTTCCGGAATCCGTTTGGACGATTTCCGTATACGAGCCGGTTCAGCGCGTCGTCGACCATCCGCTCGCACGCATATGCGGAATATTCCCGCCACGGGTCGGAGGGAATCGGACAGACGGCGTTGCCGCGAACCGCACGCAAGCCGAGCCACGCCGCGGATTGCCGCAGCCGTTCCCAATGGGCGAGCGTTTCGGGCTCCTGGCATATGTTGAGCATAATCCGGTCCGCGTCGAGCTCGGCCAGCCCGTCCACCGTCACCGCCACATGGATTCGGTCCGCGGCGGATTCCGGCGCGGCGTTCAGCTTCAAGTCGCGGTACAGCATATCGCGAATCCCCCGCGTCGGGCTTATATAAAAAGTTTGCTTGAACAGGCTGACCGCGGCGACCCGCTCGCCGCCCAGCTCGCGTCTCAGCAGCTCCCGCGCCGCCGCGACCTTTCGCTCGTAGCTTTGCAGCCGTTTCTCCGCCTCCTGCGTCGCCTCGAGCGCCTCCGCGATCAACAGCAGCTGCTCCCGCCACCCGTTCTCCCGGTACGGCACGGCGAGGACGGGCGCGATGCGCTCGAGCCGCGCTTTTTCGCCGGGCGGCAGCTCGTCGCAGCATACGATCGTATCCGGCCCGGCCGCGGCGAGCGCCTTCCTGTTCGATTCCATATCCCGGTTGTACCGGTAGGCGCTGAGGTGAACGGGAATGTCGTCCCGATACGTTTTATAGTAATAAGCGGTCCATTTCGGGTGGAGCGGCGCCGCGTAAGGCACGATGTTCAGCGCCAGCAGCTGGCCGAGCGCGGAAGACGTGTACGCGGCGATTTTGCGGCGGCGGCTTTTGATGTAAACGGTAGGCGAAACGCCGACTTCCTTTTTGAATTTGCGGCTGAAATAAAATTCGTCGTTGTAGCCGACTTGCTGGGCGATGTCGCGCAGCCGCGCGCCGGAGGCGACCATCAGCTTTTTCGCCCGGGCGACGCGCACTTCCGTCAAATAGTCGATTGCGCTTTTGCCGTACGTTTTTTTGAACAGGTCCACGTAATATTTCGGGCTAATATCGGCCATGCGGGCCAGCTGCTCGATCGTTATGCTTTCGTTGTAATGGTCGTCCATGTACGCTTTCGTCCGTTCGAGCGCCGTTCGCGAATCCGCCTGCGAGTCCGGCCGGACGCTGCGCATCAGCCAGTACAGCAGCTCGAGAAACGCGGATTGGGCGCGAAGCCGCTCCAAGCCGTCCTCACTGCGGAACGAGGCGAATGCCAGCTCCCCGAGCATGCCGATCCGCTTCTCCGGGTAAAAAGGCGCCTCACCCCGCGGCGGAAACGGCTCGCTCCTTTCCCCGCAGCGCAGCAGCTCGAATTTGAACGCGAACAAAGCCGGAACGTCGGCCTCCTCCGCGAGCAACCCGACCGTTTGGCCGGGGCGGGCGAAAAAGGCCGTATCCGGCTTCACCGTATATTCGTGCAGATCGAGCGTCAGCCGTCCGCCGCCGGTTTTCGGCAGCAGCAGCACATGCGTATCGACCAGCCGCTGCTCCATTCCGCCGCCGCCCAGCAAGTCGGCCCCCCTAAGCCGCGGCCACATTTCGTCCAGCGATCCGTATCGCTGCGGACGTTCCCGATCGTCTTCGTTGCGATGCATGACGTACGCGCACCTCCATTTTGACAATGATAATCATTATCAATATGAACGGTAGCATAACGCTCCGGCTCGGTCAAGCGGGCATTGCGCTCGGCGGCGCTCGGCGGCGCTCGGCGGCGATCGCGCCGTTTGCGCGCTTTCGAGCCTTATTTCGCCGGGCGGGCACCGCGCCGGGGCGACATAATGCTCTTTCGCGCACTACAGCCGCTTCGCTCGCATCCGCCGGCCGGGCGATCGCGCCGTTTGTGCGCTTTCGAACCTTATTTCGCCGGGCGGGCACCGCACCGGGTCGATATAAGGCTCTTTCGCGTACTACAGCCGCTTCGCTCGCCTGCACAAAAAACCCGCCTCCGAAGAGGCGGGCTTCCGAGCATAATCGGCTCGTCATGCTTTCCGGTTGCATTCCGCGTGAATAAACCGCAGCAGCTCGACAAGCTCGTTCAGCCGCTGCGATTGCGACGCGTACAGTCGCTCCGGCTTCCTGCGCCGGATCGCTAGCGCTTCCCGCACCAGGGCGTGGAAGCGGACCGGGAGCAGCAGCAGGCCGTACTCGCCGGCCCCCTGCTTGCTCGTCACATCCCGCTCCCGGATCGTGTACAGCTGCCGCAGCATGCCGAGCGTGCACCATTCGACCGCGTAATCGACCGTTTCCGCGGCGACGTCCCGTTCCGATCCGCGAAGCTGCTCCGCCAAACCGGCAAGCTTGGTCACCCAACCGGCCCAATAGCCGTTCATATTGCCGACGACGTATTCGACGAGCGGCTCGACCGGCGTCTCGAAATCGAACGGGACGCTTTCTCCGTGAACGCGCATGCCGTATTTTTTCAATATCCACCAGGTAACCGGATTCAAGTCGGCGCCGCTCCCGTCCGCATGCAAGGCTCCGTTAAAATAACACGGAACGGGACCGATCCCGGAGGCTTCCTTGCCGAGCTGCTCGCGGAGCACATACGCGCCCATCACATCGGCGCCGGGAAGCGCCTTCTCCAGCTCCGCGTGCGCCGCCGCCATGTTCCGAAGCTCCCCGGCCCCAGGCGGATGCCGCACGATGGCGATAAAGTCGATATCGCTGGCTCCTTCGACGTACGCGCCGAGCGCCGTCGAACCGTATACGTAAACGGAACCGATCAGTCCGGGACAGTTGGCATCGAGCGCGGCGCAAAGCCGGTTCATTGTCTTGCTTACGACAGCGGGCATCATGCGCATTCCCCCACGGTTTGATGACGAACGGTTCCATTGTAAACCGTTCCCGCGACGCGGGAAAATGGGCGGTGCCTGATAATTCGGTCATGGGCCCCCGATAAACCGGCTTTATTCCTGCAAATACGTGCTCACTTTGTTTTGCACCGTTTTGACCACTTCGTCGACCGATTTTTGACCGGCGAAAAACGGCGCCGCCTCCTGTTCGATGATCGCTTTCACTTTCGGATCGGTTTCGGCGTAAACGCGAACGCCGTTCAGCGCCTGCTCGATGGCGTCGATATCTTTTTGCTCCGGCGGCTGGGGCTTGAATTCTTTGCCGTCCTTCGACATCATTCGAATCTGGTTTTTCCCGTCGCTAGACCCGATCTCCTTCATCTTCGCCTGGTGCTCCAGGCTCGCCTTCCGATTGACGGCGAAGCCGAACAGCTCGCGCGTTTTTTGCATCTCTTCGGACAAGAGGAACTTGACGAACTCCCACGCTTCCTTCTTATGGCCCGACTTGGCGTTGATCGACAGCAGCATGTCGGACGTAAAGGAAAGTCCGCGATTGTCGTTGTAGGACGGAACGTTGTACAGCGTCCCTTTGCCGTCGAACTGCATTTGCTTGAACAAAGCGACCTCGTCGTAGAAGCGCGGGGTGAAACTTTCGAACAGGACGTTCATCCGATCGGGCCTTTCTTTCGTGATGAGCTTGCCGTCCTCCAACGCCTTGCTCATCTTCAGCATATCGGCGAACATCGCGGCGTCGAACTTTTTATTTCCGTAATCGACGAGCTTGCCGAAGCTCGAATCGACGATCGTGGACAGCAGCCCCGCCCCGTCCGTATTGACCATCGCGAAGCTGTCCGGATTGCCGTCCTTGTCCGCGTCTTTGGCCTGCGCCTCGACGAGCGTCTTGAAATCGTTCCAGGTCCATTTCGCGTCGTCGATTTTGGCGCCGCCGAGCGCCGGGGTGTTGCCGAACATCCAGTTGAGCGACAGCTTGGCCGGCAAAGCGTATATTCCGTTTTTATACAGCATGGCGTCGAAAACATTCGCATAATAATCGTCGCGCTTGAACGAAGCGTCGTTTTTCATCAAGTCGTTCAAGTTTTCCAGCAGCTTTTTGTCCGCGTATTTTTTGTAAGGGAAGCTGCCGTCGGTCAAAATGATGTCCGACGCTTTGCCGCTCATCAGCTCCGTATTGAGCGTGCTGACGAACTTCTCCGAGTCTTTCGGATCGGGCTTTCCCGGCGTCCGGATCATCATTTTGCCGTCCGACTTCGGGGCCGCGACGCTCTCTTTGATTTCGATTTTGACGTTCGGATGGCTCTCCTCGAACTTTTGCTTCGCCAATTCGAGGAACCGGTCCGACGTTTTGACCGACAGCGTAAGCGTCACCGGTCCGGTCGCGGCGGAACCGTCGCCGTTTCCGCCGGTCGACGTTCCGGCTCCGGCGTCGGCGCCGGCCGGTTTTTCGTTTCCTCCGCAAGCCGTCAACGCCGCCATTGCCAGCAGCGTTCCCCCCGCCAGCAAAACACGCAAAGATTTGTACCGCATGATCTTCATCCTTTCTTTCTTATAAAGGTTGTTTGCGGGGACGGCGCCGATAGCGCCGCCAACCCTAACAAGCTCGCGACAACGAACAGCTCCCGCGGCCGAATCGCGTATTCCGCACCGGTCAGCGCGGCGATCGCCGCGGTCAGGACGACCGCGCCGCATGCGTAGACGGCCAAGCGAACGATGCGCCGGTCCGGCGCGAGTCCGACCATCGCCCATTCGCGAACGCCGATCCAGACGAGCGGCAGGCCGACCAGAAAGCCGACGAGCGTAAGCCGGTCGACGAGCAGGCCGACCTTCGCGTACAAAAGCTCGGAAGTCGATGCCACATAGCCCATCGCCGCGACTTCGCTCCGCCACCATTCCAGCAGCTTGTCGCGGTAAAACGACCCGTCGATCCACTCTTCCGGCACGAGCTCGGCCGGAATATAGAAGCGGTACCGGATCGACAGCCACAACAAAACCGCGCAGGCGGACAAGGCGAGCAGGGCGGCCGCGTCAACCGAAAGCTCGCGGCGGTACCGCTTGACGACGTCCGGCCAATCTTCGACGGACAGCCCGCGCCGTATCAAGCGGACCGCCCGGCCGATCCGCAAAGCCGCAAGCCGCGCGCACAAAACGAGCCCCGCCGCGCCCGCCGCCGCCAGCAGCAGCGTCGGCTTTTGGCCGACCCAGCTTCGTTCCGCCGCCAAATTGACGATACGGTACCGGGAAGGCGGCTTCCCGATCGCGGACAGCGCCGACCGGACGTCCGTCTCGCCGGAAATCGCGGCGTTCGGCCCCGCCTCCAGCTCGATCGTGGCGACTTTGACGGACGCATTCAAATCGATGAGCGTCGTGATCGGCAGAAGCAAATCCGGCTTGCCGTTATCCGTCATCCGATGCAGCAGCGATTCCGCCTGCTCGTATACGCCGATGACGGTGAACGTCGCCCCCATCAGCTGCAGCTTCATTCCGACGACGTCGCGGGTGCGGAACAACTGTTCCGCCAAGCCCGAGCTCACCATGACGACTCTGGAATGCTCTTCGATCGACTTTTCCGTTATCATGCCGCCCCGATACAGCCATACGTTCGCAAAACGGTCGTAGCTGCCGCCGACGCCGATCGCGTCCGCCTCCGTTTCCGTGTCCCCCGCCGTCGCAACGGCCGGGGCGCGAGCGGAGTAGTGGACGGGGCGCCCCCATTTTTCGGCGAGCTTCTCCGCTTCCCGGATCGTCAGTCCCGCGGAGCCGGTCGGATCGGCGGCCAAATCGACATTGACGGTCAGCTTCCCCTGCGCGTTCGGACCGCCGAGCTGCCGCCACTGCGCCAGAAACGACTCGGACAGTCCGATGCCGGCGACGAGCAGCAGCACGCCCGCGAACAGGAGCCACGATGTCAGACGCGTTCGTTTCATGCCGCTCCCTCCTAATTCGCCATCATGACGCGGTCCCCGTCGCCGACCGATTTGCTGCTCGACACGATAATTTGATCGATCGGCGTAATTCCGCTTTCGATCGACGTTTTTCCGTCGTCGCTGTCGGCGATCGTCACGTTGGCCCGCTGTGCGTAAAATTCGTTGCCGAGCGGCCCTTTCTTCTCCTTGAGCACGAGCACGTATTTGCCGCTGTCGTCTTCCCGGACCGCGGCGTTCGAGACGAGCTGTCTCGATTGCGGCATTTTTTTCGAAACGAACAGCTCGCCCGCTTCGCCGCCCTTCAACCGGTTGTCCGCCAAATCGACGACAAGCTCCTTGCGCGAGTCGGTCGCGCTTGCCGCGCCCGAGCCGGACGTTTGTCCGGACGTTCCGGATAGCGGATCGTTTACGGCGTTCAGCTTTCCTTTCAGCCGGGCGTTGTTAAGAGACGGCACGACGATGTCCACCTCGTCGCCCGGAGCGACGTATTTCGCCTTCGACGTATCGACCGTCGTTTTGAACTGGAACCCTTTCGACTCGTCCGTTACCCGGGCGATCGCGCGGCTGCCCGACGGTGCGAGTCCCGTCGTGGCGTTCAGCTCGACGACCGTTCCGGTAACGGTCGAAACGAGCGCCGCGCCGTGCGCCAGCTGCTCGCGCAGCTGATTCAGCTTGCGCTCCTGAATTTGCAGGTCCAGCCCGGCGCTGTCGAGATCCCGCCCGAGCGAGCGCTCCTGCGCCGAGTTGCCCGCCTTCATCGCTTCGATCAGATTGTCCTGCAGCTTTTGGACGGACAGCTTCTTCTGCTCGTAGCGGGCTTCCTCGTCGAGCAGCGTCGCGCGTGCGTCGTCCGTCTTGAACGTGACGAGCGTCTGGCCGGCCGTCACTTTATCGCCGACCTTGACGAGCACCCGGTCGACCGTCCAGCGGGTGTCGACGTTCAAATCGGCGATTTCCGCCGCTTCGATCGTCCCCGTGCCGGACACGTCGTGCGACAAAAAGCCGGGCGCCGGCTTCTCGACGGTCACCTGCGGCAGCGAGTATGTAAGCAGCGTGTTCGAAAACAGCGTGAGCGTAATCATGAGCAGCGCAAATGCGACAATGACGCTGCGGACCGTACGTTTGCGCACGGATGCGGCGAGCGGCTGCGGCTGCCCTGTCTGATCGGTCAAATTCACCGTCTCCATGGCGGTTCGTTCTCCTCCGTTTCCTAGTCGTGGCGCCCGCGCTAGCCGGCGGACGAATGCCGGCCGCCTTCAGCCTTTGATGCCCGAAAGCTGGATGCCTTCGATCAAATACTGCTCGGCATACAGCATCATGAGCAGCATCGGGGCCATGTAGATGGCGCAGGCGGCGAAAGCGATCCCCCGCTCCCCTTCGCCGACGACGGACAAGTATACCGACAGCGGCTGCTTGATCGCATCGTGCAAAAAAATGAGCGGCTGCTCGACCATGTTCCAGTTGTCGACGAACGCCAATATGGCGAGCGCCGCCAAGCCCGGCTTGCACATCGGCAGGACGACGCGGGCGAAAATGCGCAGATGGCCGGCCCCGTCCGCGCGCGCCGCTTCGATATAGCTGTAAGGGACGACGAGCATGAACTGCCGCATCAGGAAGACGCCGAACGCCCCGAATATGCCCGGGAGTACGATCGCGAGATACGAGTTCAGCAAGCCGAGCTTGTCGGCGACGATGAAGTTCGGCACGAGCGTCACCTGAAACGGCATCAGCATCGTGACGATGTATACGAAAAAGAGCGGCTCCCGCAGCCGGAACCGGAGCTGGGAAAACGCGTAGCCCGCGAGCGAGGCGATGACGAGCTGGCCGGCGATGATCGGAACGACCATTCGGACCGAATTCCAGAACATCAGCAAAAACTGCTGCTTTTTAACGAGCACGTCGTAATATTGGCCGATCGTCACCCGGTCGGGAATCCATTTCAGATTCACGTACGATCCGGATATTCGGGGGTCCGACGCGTCGGGCTTGTCTTTCGATATCGCCGCAAAATTGACCGAAATTTCGCTTTCGGTCATGAGCGAGTTCGTGAACGTCAGGACGATCGGAAAAACGAACGCCGCGACGAGTCCGAGCAGCACGGCCGTAAGCAGCGCTTTCCGCGCCTTTTCGCCGAGCTTGACGGCCGTTCGCAGCTTTCGCCTCCACGGCGTCCCGGCGGCCGGATTGTCCTGACGGGCCGGCATGGCCGGCGCTTGCGCTTCCGGTTGCAATCTCTCACCCCCTTCCGCCGCGCGTCACCCAAGCGATTTGGCCATCCGCCGCTCGACCGCGAACAGGACGAGAACGAGCGCAACGACGACGGCCGCCATCAAAAACGCGGCGCTGGTCAGCTTCTGGTAATCGAGCGATTTGAACATGTTGTTCATATAGTGCTGCAGCATGTAAATGCGCTCCTGCGGATATTCGCCGGCGATCATGTACGTTTCGCGGAACACCTTGAACGAATTGATGACCGACATGATGAAGACGAAAAAGGCGGTCGGCGTCAAATAGACAAGCGTAATCGTCCGCCACTGGCGAAACTTGCCGGCTCCGTCGATCGAGGCGGCTTCGTAATAGTCGGCCGGGATGTTTTGCAGGCCCGCCAAAAACAGCACCATGTTGTAGCCGACGTTTTTCCACAAGTAGACGATCACGACGACCCAGAACGCCGCGCCGCTCTCCATCCAATCTTTCGGCGCACGGCCAAGCGCGACGAGCCAGCCGTTCAGGCTGCCGTTCAAGTCGAACAGCACCTGCCAGACGAGCACGACGGAGGCGACCGGGATGACGAGCGGCGCCAAAAATCCGATGCGCAGCCAGTTGCGGGCGTACACGCTGCGGTTCAGCAGCATCGCAAGCAGCAGCGACAGCAGCATGTTCAGCGGCACGCTGACCGCGGTGAACGCGAACGTGTTGACCGCCGCCCGGCGAAACACTTCGTTTCCGAGCAGCTCGGCATAGTTGCGCAAGCCGACGAAGACGCCGTCGATCGGCGTGTCGACGAGCGAGTAGTAGAAGCCGACCCCGAACGGGATGAAGAAAAAGACGGCGAAGCCGGCCAGGCTCGGAGCGAGGAACGCGATCGCGGCGCGGCCGTCGTGAAAGCGGAATCGTCCCCGCCTCCGCGCGGCCGGTGCCCCTCCGCCCGGATCGCCCCGTTTGCGGGACCGGCCGAAACGGAAGCGAGCGAATCGGGCCGGCGGCCCGAGCCGTTTCCAGTGCAGTTTCATCAGTGCGATGGGCACCGCCTTTCGTCCGAATTCGCGCACGGAAGTGCGCAAATGTATCGTAACCGGTCAATGTGACAACGGTGTGAACTGGTGCTACAATGGGTGCGGGAGCGTGGTTGACGATGGGCAAAACGATACTGATCGTCGAGGACGAGCGCAAAATGCGCAATCTGCTCGTCGATTATTTGCGTCACGAAGGCTACGGGACGATCGAAGCGGCGAACGGCACCGAAGCGATGGAACGGTTTGATCCGGCCCGGATCGATCTGGTCATTCTCGACATCATGATGCCGTTTATGGACGGGTTCGCCGTCTGCAAGGCCATTCGCGAAAAGTCCGACGTGCTGATCGTGCTGTTGACCGCCAAGTCGGAGGAATACGACAAGCTGCAGGGCTACGGACTCGGCGCCGACGACTACGTGACGAAGCCGTTCAGCCCCAAAGTGCTGATCGCCAAAATCAAAGCGCTGTTCAAGCGTCAGGACGGCGATTACGGAGAAAGCAAAGCCGCGGCCCTCGTTCCGGGGCTCGAGCTCGATCCGGACGCCCACGAAATCCGGATCGACGGCCGTCCGGTTTTTTTCACGCGCAAAGAATACGAGCTATTGACGTACTTGTACCGGAATCCGAACATGACGCTGTCCCGCGAGCAAATATTGGATCAGGTGTGGGGCTACGATTACGACGGGGACATCCGCACCGTCGATACGCACATCAAACGGCTGAGGCAAAAGCTGGAGCATAAAGCGGACCTGATCGCCACGGTCAAAGGGTTCGGCTACAAATTCGGGGTGAAGCGATGATCCGGCGATTCCGCAAAATATCGACAAAGCTCTTCGTGCTCGTGTCGCTGTTTCTCATCTCGTTTTTGACGCTGCTGATGATCGTCCAGTCGGGCTTTTTCGAATCGTATTACGAGCGCAAAAAAACGAACGAGCTGAAAAAGGGGCTCGAAGCGTTCAAAACCGAATATTATACCCCGACCGGCAACGTCGACCGGCTGCCGGAGCATTTTTCCGAATTCGAGAAGCGCCACGCGGCTTCGATCGCGATCGGCCAAGTGCGGGAAGGGTTTCTCGTCCTGGCGCCGCAGCCGAGGATGCTGTTCCTTCAAAAGCTGGACAAAGACGGCAATGCCGTCGAGCAGCTGCAGCAGCAAATCCGCATCCCGAATCCGTCGAACAATCTCACGACCTACATGCTGACCGCGATGCGATATTGGCAGGAGCAGCCGGGGCTCGTCCGCCGGGTGCTGGAGCTCGGCGACACGGTCACGTTCGCGAATCCGTACAGCGGCTCCTCCAGCACGATCGCGGCCGTCGCTCCGCTGCCCGGCGGCACGTCGACGGACTATGTTCTGCTCGCGATCACCTCGCTTCAGCCCGTCGGCGAGGCGGCCGGCATCGTGCGGGACTTTTACGTTTATTTTTTGCTGCTGGCGATCGCGCTTATTTTGCTGCTGACGTATGTGTTTTCGCGGATGATTTCCCAGCCGCTCGTCAAGCTGAACGAGGCGGCGGGACGGATGGCGAAGCTCGATTTTACCGCCCGCTGCGACGCCGATTCGCGCGACGAAATCGGCAGCCTCGGCAACACCCTCAACTTTTTGTCGCAAAATTTGAACGACACGCTCGGCAAGCTGCATTCGGCGAACGAGCAGCTGAAGGCGGACATCGAAAACGAGAAGCGGCTCGAACGGCTGCGGCGGGAATTCGTCGCCAGCGTCTCGCACGAGCTGAAGACGCCGATCAGCTTGATCGGCGGGTACGCGGAAGGACTGAAGGACGGCATCGTGGACGGAGAACGGCGCGACGAATATTTGAACGTCATCGTCGAGGAGACGGAACGGATGGCCAACATCGTCGGCGATATGCTCGACTTGTCGCAGCTCGAATCGGGCAAATTCAATCTGCGCCGGGAGCCGTTCCGCATCGGCGCGCTGGCCGAGTCGCTGACGGATAAAATGTTCGTGGAGCTGAACAAGAAGCGGATCCGCTGCGGGGTCGATTTGGAGGATGCGGACGCCGTCGTCATCGGCGACGAATTCCGCATCGGGCAGGTGCTGACGAATTTGCTCGCCAACGCGATCAAGCATACGCCGGAAAACGGCAGCATCCGCATCGTCACGTCGGAAGGGCCGGGCGTCGGCGTCCCCGGCAAAGCCGGCACGGTGCGGGTCGAGGTGTTCAACGTCGGCGAGCCGATCCCGGAGGCGGATTTGCCGCACATTTGGGACACGTTTTACACGGTCGACAAATCGGGCAACCGCGAGCTGGGCGGCTCCGGCATCGGGCTGGCCATCGTCAAAAACATTTTGACGCTGCACGGGAGCGACTTCGGCGTTCGCAACGAAGACGGCGGCGTACTGTTTTATTTCACGCTGCCGCTTCAGGACGCGCAGCCATGACCGGGTGCGGCTGGCGGGGCGGGATCGTGCTCGAAAGAGCACTATTCCCGCTTGTGCGCTACCGCAGGCGGGCGGGAACGGCCGGGTAGTGTTCGAAAGAACACGATCCCCCGCCTTCGCCGGCGCTTTCGCGCATATAGTGCTCGAAAGAGCACTATTCCCGCTTCTGTGCTACCGCAGGCGGGCGGGAACGGCCGGGTAGTGTTCAAAAGAACACGATCCCCCACCTTCGCCAGGCGTTTTCGCGCATATAGTGCTCGAAAGAGCACTATTCCCGCTTCTGCGCAACCGCAGGCGGGCGGGAACGGCCGGGTAGTGTTCAAAAGAACACGATCCCCCGCCTTCGCCCGGCGTTTTCGCGCATATAGTGCTCGAAAGAGTTACTACTTAGGTCAGGTTTAGCGAAAACAAAATTCACCACGAAGAACAGCAGTCAGGGAGGTGAGGACGGGGAGATTTTGCTTGCGAAGAGTGGAAATAAAACCGCGGGCACGTGCAAACTGTTCCGCTCCTTCCCACGTACGGAATGTACCGGAAATCTTTTGTTTCACTTTTGCCATGCGAATGTCGCGTTCGGCTTGGTTGTTGTCAAACGGCACACGGGCATCTTGAAGAAACCGAAGGATCGCCTCCTTGTGTAGCCGGAAGCGTTCGCCCAGATTCGCCGCCTTGCTCTTGCTTTTTCGGCCTCGGGGGCCCGTCTTTTCGCGTATCCGGCCGCTCCCCCATTCCGACTCGCCTTGCCGGATTATTTGATCGTAGAGCTGTTTAATGCGCTGCACCTGATCCGGCGGCAAGGCCCGCTTGGCTTGTCGGACTGCCCGAACGAGCCGCCAACTCACTTGCAGTAATCGTTTCATTCGGATCGCCCAGCGATGGTGATCATATTGTGCGATTCCTTGGCATTCCCGGATCAAATGGGCGCTGCACAAGGCATGGCTGTAGGCATACTTGTCTTTAAAATACGGCATGTTGCAGTCGTGCATGAGAATACCGGTGTAGTTCGGCAAGATCCCGATGTCGTCAAAAGCTTGACTGCCGCGGGTGTCATGAACCGCTTGGTAGGTCCAATGGGAAGTCGACACATTGTGGAGCCACTGCTTTTTGCCTTCGATCCGGATGCTAGTCTCATCGGCATGTGCAACTGGGGAAGCAAGCAGTTGCTTCCGGATCGTTTGCACGTGGGGCGCCAGATCCTGATGCACCGTTTTCAGATGGGAGAGCAGGGTGGCTTCGCTGGGGCGATGCCCGGTCAGATCGGCAAAAAATTGCCCGATCCTCTCGAGAGGCAACATATGATACATGTTCAAATAGACCGTCCAGGCGGCAAAGCCCGGTCCAAACTGAACCGGTGCTCGGACCTCGGCGGGGAAGCTGGCTTGCTGAAGGGTCGAGCAGTGCGGACAGCGCCGTTTCTCCGCACGATGCTCCGCTACCAGAAGACGGGGTTCGGGCAGGTCGAATATCTGGCGTCTTTCGTAGCCTTCACAAGGGATTCCCGCAAGAGAGGCGGAACATTGCGAACACGTCGTGATCGTATGCGTGATCAGCGTATCCGGATTCTCGACCATCTTCAGCGTGTGTCCTTTATGTCCCAAAGGCGCCCCTTTTTTACCGCCAGGCTTTCGAAGATTGGTCGGTTTCCGAAAACCGTCACTGGACGGAGGTTTGCTGCTGTTCTGACTGTTTTGACCCAGTTGGCGTTCGAGCTCCTTGACGCGATTCTCGAGGAAATCGATCCGATTCAACAGTTGCGTAATAAATTCGGCGATTTCAAGATCGCCTTTGCTGATTTGTAATACTTGCTCCTGTGTGAATTTCAATGAGGAGTGCCCCTTTCCCGCCTAGACTTGGCTACTTCCTTATTAACCAAGTTTCCAGAATTTGAAAAGGGGTACCTAAGTAGTAACTCGAAAGAGCACTATTCCCGCTTGTGCGCTATCCGCTCCAGCCCTGCCCGAAAAAATTAATATAACCATCGCCGCAAGCGATGGTATTTGTTCATTTTATCAACTATCGCCTGACGGCCATAGTTTTTTTGCGCTTTGGCGGAGGCAGATCCGACAGTGGAGCGACCCGGATAGACGGCTTACGAACCCAGAAATCGTTACCAGAGCCGAATGAGACGATTTGAATTTGTAACGAACTCCCATATCGTTATTCCCGGCAAATTGGTTCGTTTTCTTCCCCTTTTGGCTCAATAACGCTGCCAGGATTCGTTAGCCAGGAAAAACGATCAAATTCCCGCCAATAAGCATGATACGATTCGTTAGCTCCCATTTCCCCGGGTCCGCCCCAATGCTAAGGAGCGCCCCGAGCTCCATGGAAGCAAGGCATTATTTTCTGCAAAAAAATGGTTTTCTACATCGATGTATAAAGCTCGCTTAGGAGGCACCCTGATTCGAACAATGGGTCCATGATCATGGTTACGATTACCGGTCCGATCACCGAAAAGAAGTTCGTAGAACCTCGGAGGAGGGAGATTCGGGCGGAACGAGTACGGGCCGCCTTTGATGTCGGGTTGTTCCCCAAAAATCGGATCAAGACAGAGACTTCACCTGCGGCCGGACCTAATCCCCATTCCCTCGGTACGCTAAGAAAAGCTTCTATCGAACCTTTTCGATGGTGTACATCCGTTCTTTAGCGGCAGCTTGTTCTTGGTTAAGAATGTCGCACTTCACTTTAATGCTTTGGCGAGATTCAACCTTCTTTATCGATAAAAAAGACCGTTGGAGCGCCTTTCTCCAGCGGTCTTTCTTCATATGCCGATTCGATGCGCATAGCTATTTTTTTAACCAGACTCCATTCAACATCATACCAAAACAGAAATGTTCAGTCTACTTTTTTGCCAAAAAATGTGCGAAGCTGATGGGGCGCGCACAACCGAAGGAATGGAGCTGCTGCAAAATGACTCATGTACCGGAACGATTGAAAGCGTACGCGAAACGTTTGCCCGAACTGGAGCGGGCCGTAGCGTGGCGGACGTTAAGACGATGGTCGCTGTCCGAAGTATATCGGATCACGCTCAACGGCGGAGAGACCCGCATCGTCAAATGGGGAGGCGGCGAGATGGCCCGAGAAGCGTCCGTTTACACGGACTTGTTGATCCCGCTGCAAATCCGATCGCCCCGCCTTTACTTCGCCGAAAGCGACTCCCGGCAAGGCATGCTGCTTATGGAGGATGTCGGTCCGAACAACGTGGAGCAGCGTCCGGAGCCCGCCCATTTTGCGGAAGCGGCGAAAGAGCTGTCCCGGCTTCGAAAATGCGCCTCCGCCCATTTGAAAGGCGGGCGGATCCCTCGCGGCGTTGCGGACCGCTACATCGTTACGGCCGAAACGTTTTTGCGTCAGCTGGATCGGCTGCTGCATGCCTCCCCGTACTCCGGCAATCCCGTCCTGCCGCGCGTCCGGCAATCGCTGCCCGGGCCGCTCGACCGGTTGTATCGTTCCGAGCCGATGACGATCGTTCACCACGATTACCACGCCAAAAATTGGGTCGTTCAAAACGGACGCATCATGCCCGTCGATTGGTCCAATGCATACTTGAGCCCGCATTTGGGCGACTTATACCGCCTCGCCGTTGAAGCGAACGATTTTTGCGGCGTTCCGCGAGACGCGGTTCTGAACGCCTACTTGGAAGAACTCGCGCAGCCCGGCATGAGCGCGGCCGAGCTGAAACGGCAAACGGCCGTCGGCGGCCTTTGCTGGCTCATTCGCAGCTTGTATTGGCTCGCGAACGGCGGAACGAATGCGATTCCGGGCTCGGACGGCTGGATTCCCGATCTGATTGGCGATATGGAGCCGCTTTGCGAGGAACTGCCGTAATCGTTTTGCGGTCGGGCGCCTACTGAACCGGGACGCGTACGCATATACTGGCGTAGGCTCGAAAACGACCCGCAAAGGAGGCAGCCCGATGAACCGACACTTCCCGATCCCCCAGCCCCAACCGCCGCTGCAGCAAAAAGCGAGAAGCCTGCTCGGACAGCCCGTCGGCATTTCGTTAAAATCCGGCCAAGGCGTAGCCGGCATTTTATGCCAGGTGCAAGCCGGCGAACTATTCATCCTGCAATATTTGTACCATGCGCAGTTCGCCACGTTTCATTATCCGTTCCAGGACATCCAGGACATTCATGCATTCCCGAAATGCCGCCAAGGTCCTTTTTAAATAAGAGATGCCCTCGAAAACCTGCAACCCGGCGGTGACCGCCGCGGCGGGCTTTGCCGCTTTGACCGCTTCGATTGAGTAGGCGAAGGCCGGACTTTCCGTGATCGTAATCGCGCGCGGGATCACGCGAAGACGGACGCAATGACGCCGACTGCCACCGGCAAAAACGACGGAAAACCGGAAAAGACGGCCGTTATGCCGTCTTCTTCCCTTTTGCCCCCGTACCGCGCCGCCCTGTCCGTCCCCCGCTTGCAAACGCTCGCTCCCCACAGCGCTATAACCCTTACACAAGAAACCTGCTTTGCGAATCGAGCAACTGCGTATCGAAAAATCCGCACCTGCAGCCACCCATTACAAACAAAAGCAGCCGGACGCTGCGCATAAGCCGGACATGCTCGTGCCGTCGGATCGACAACGCCGTTTGTCCGGGGAAACCGTCCGTTTGCAGGCGCAGCTCCCGCTCGATGACGCTCATGCCGCCGCTCCTTGTTTAGTCCGGTCAAAAGCCGAAATGGACAACTGTTCGATGACTGCATTTACAGATCCGGGAATCGCCAAAAATGAATGCCGATCCGGTTCCCGAAAAAGCATGATCGGCCTATAGAAAGCGGCGATAAGCCTAATTCGTTGCCGGCTCCGGCTTTGTATGATAAAAGCGGAAAGGAAAACGCTTACCGAAAGGAGCTCGAATTGATGAACAAAGCCAAAACATGGACCGCCTCGCTGCTCTCCGCCCTGATCGCGGCCGCGCTGCTGCTTCCGGGAGCCAACGCCGCCGAGCCGGCCGCAACCGGCATGCTGCCGGCTTTTCCCGGAGCCGAAGGCGGCGGCATGTATACGTCCGGAGGCCGCGGCGGCGACGTGTACGAGGTGACCAATCTGAACGATTCCGGCCCCGGATCGCTGCGCGATGCGGTCAGCCGAGGCAACCGGACCGTCGTCTTTCGCGTGTCGGGCAACATCGATTTGAAATCGAAGCTCATTATCCGCGTCTCCAACCTGACGTTGGCCGGACAAACCGCACCCGGCGACGGCGTCAGCATCAACCATTACCCGGTCATCGTCGATGCCGACAACATCATCATCCGCTACATGCGGTTCCGGCTCGGCGACATTCCTCCCGGCGAGGAGGACGCGATGTCCATCCGCAAGCATAAAAACATCATCATCGACCACTGCTCGTTCACGTGGGCGATCGACGAAGTGCTCTCCCCTTACGAGAACGAAAATACGACCGTCCAATGGTCGATCGTCGGCGAAGCGCTGCACATGTCCAAGCATAAAAAGGGACGGCACGGCTTCGGCGGGCTGTGGGGAGCCGGCAATTCGACCTACCATCATAACCTGCTCATCCATAACGCCAGCCGGAACGCCCGATTCAAAGGAACGGTCCGCGAGGACCCGACGCTCGATTTCCGCAACAACGTCATCTACAACTGGAACTATCAGTCCGCTTACGGCGGGGACGCTTCCGACCTGAACATGATCAACAACTATTTCAAATACGGACCCGATACGGCGCTCGACAAGCGTTCCCGACTGCACGAGCAAACCGGCTCGCGAGGCTCGTTGTACGTCGCGGGGAATTACGTCGACGGCGATCCGGCCGTGACGGCCGACAACTGGCTCGGCGTCGTATTGGACGCCGGCAAGCAGGTGCGAAGCGAACCGGTGCCCGCCGCTCCGGTCACGACGCAGACGGCGGAGGAAGCGTACGAGCTCGTGCTGAACGGAGCGGGTGCGATTTTGCCGAAAAGGGATTCCGTCGACGCCCGGCTCGTCGGCGACGTCCGGAACCGCACCGGCAGACAGATCAATTCGCAAACGGAGGTCGGCGGCTGGCCCGTTCTGCAAAGCGCGCCCGCCCCGCAAGATTCCGACCATGACGGCATGCCGGACGATTGGGAGCAGGCCCGGGGGCTGAATCCGCACGATCCGGCCGATCGCAACGGCGACTTGGACGGCGACGGCTACACGAATCTGGAAACCTATTTGAATGCGATCGCCGCAAACGGATCGAACAATCCGACGGTCCGGCTCGTCAAGCCGGAGCAGCACGAGCTGTTCCGTGCGAAAAGCACGGTCGTGATCGCCGCGGACGCATCCGATTCGGACGGGACGGTAACGAAGGTGGAATTTTACGCAAACGGCGAAAAAATCGGCGAAGACGCGAAGGCCCCGTTCCAAATGACCTGGAACCACGTGGCCGACGGCACCTACTACGTCATGGCGAAAGCGATCGACAACAGCGGCACGTCGACGGATTCGACCGCCGTACCGATCCATGTCAACACGAATACGAGTACGTCGCCGTGGAAAACGGTCGATGTCGGAACGCCCGGAATTCCCGGACATACGTCGGTCACGGACGATGTGTACACGTTGAAAGGCTCCGGCAATTGGCGCGAAAACGATTCGTTCCATTTCGCCTACCGCAAGCTGGAAGGCGAGGGCGAGATCGTCGCCCGCATCGACCGCATTACCGACGTCGCGCCCAACAACAGAGCCGGCGTCATGATGCGCGAAAGCCTTGAGCCAGGCGCCCGCGAAGCGATGATGGCGCTGTCCGTGCGCGGCGAAGCCTACGTCGCCGTCTTTTATGACCGCGACGCGGTCGGAGCGCCGCTCGCCGAGACGCCGCCGATCGCCGGCCTGCATACGCCGTATTGGGTGAAGCTGGTCCGGGCGGGCGATACGTTATCGGGCTACATATCCGCCGACGGGGCAAGCTGGAGGCTCGTTTCGTCCGCCGCGCTGACCGGGGCCGGCCCGTTATACGTCGGTCTCGCCGTCGACGCCGCCGAGGAGAACAACTTGATCGACAACTATAACGCCTCCGTTTTCTCCAACGTCGCTTTGAACGGAGCGGCGAAGTAAGGAAATACAAAAAAACCGTCCGAATCGGACGGTTTTTTTGCGTTAAGACGATAGCGGTCCCAAGCCTCCTTAAATCGAGTCTTCACGAAACAAATGGCCGGCACCCCACGTCACAAACCGCGAGCAAAAGACGAAACAGAGAATACAGGCGTAACGCCCCTTGACTTTAACAAAAGAAAAACAGTAAGGAATTGCACCGGACGGTCCTTAGATGTGCAAACCCAAACTTAGGTGTGCTGGAAATAGGGACTAGGCTCCAACCGTTGGTTTTGAAGTCTTATTCGTTCCGCCTCCATCCCCGCTCCCTCTTGACTTCCTGCGAGCTGCTTTCGATTTCCATTCGCCTTCCGGATTTCGGACATACGGCTAACGAACCGAGCGATCGTTATCGGAGCCGAGCGAGGGGGGTACAATTTGTTTACGAACTCCAGTATCGCTATTGCCGGCAAATCGGATCGTTTTCTTCCATGTTTGGCTGGATAGCGATGTCCGGATTCGTTAGCCCAAAAAAAAATTCGTTTTTTCGGCGAAAAGCATGCTACGATTCGTTCCATCCCGCATCAACCGGCACGGAGTCCGGTTGCCGGGCGATCCTAAGAAAAGCTTTTGATCGGAGCCTTTCGATGCGGCGCATTCGTATTGTAGCGGCAGCCTGTTCTTGGCAAAGAATGCCGCACTTCGCTTTAGTACTTTAGCGAAGTTAAACATACTTTATCGATGAAAAAACCCGCCCTCGACAGAGAGCGGGATTTACTGTTTCGGACATAAGCAAACACAAGTAGGATTTCCTCGACATCCATATTATTAGTATAAACCGCGGGCGAATATAAGTCTATACTTTTCCCGATTTTTCCATTACTTTTTTGAAGGAACCGAAACTTCGCCCAAGGAGGCCCCGATGCCCGCATCCCCCGCCCTCGGAAAAATCCGCTTTATCGCGACCCGGCTCGCCCCGCACAAAGGCAAAGCTGCCTTGCTGTTCGCGCTTCTTGCCGCCGGTATCGCGCTGCAGGTATACAGTCCCCGCTACCTGCAGCTGTTCATCGACCAGGCAAAGGAAGGGCGCGACCTGTCCGTGCTGGCGACGAGCGCTGCGCTGTTTCTGCTGCTTACGACGCTGCGGCAGGTCGCGACGGTCGCCGCGCAGTCGATGACCGGCAAGCTGACGTGGGACGTGACGAACCGGCTGCGGCTCGAGCTGACCCGGCTCTGCCTCGACCGCGGCTCGGAATTCCACAAGCTGCACCCGCCGGGCGAGCTGCTCGAGCGGATCGACGGCGACGTCGGCAGGCTGAACAATTTTTTGTCGGCGTTCGCGCTGAAGGTCGTCGGCAATCACCTGCTCGTCGCGGCGGCTGCGGCCGCCGTCTGGATCATCCATCCGGTTGTCGGAGCGGTCGTCGCCGCGTTGACCGCCGCAGCCTTGATCGTGCTGCACGGGATGGGCGGCCGCGGCACCCGAACCGTCCGCCGGTATTTGGCCGAATCCGCCGATTTGCTCGGCTATATGGAAGAACGCATGGCCGGAAGGGAAGATATTCGCGCGCTCGACGCGGCGCCGCACGCGCTTGCCGTCTATTACGAACGGCTGCGGAGCGTGTACCGGACGCGCCGACGGACGGGAACCGTACTCGGGCTGACGCTGAACGCCGGCGAAGTGACGCTCGCCGCCGTCACGGCCGGTACGCTGCTATGTCTCGGTCTGGTCGCGCTGAACGGGGCCGATTTGTCGATCGGAACGATGTTCCTCGTCCATTACTACGTTGCGATGCTGCTCGTGCCGCTGCGCAACATCGTCGCCGAAATGTCGGACCTGCAGCAGGCGGGCGCCGCCCTGCACCGCATCGGCGAGCTGTTCGGCGAAGCGCAAGCGAACGACAACACGGCGCGCGCCGCCGGCAGGCGGGCCGTCCCCGACGGGCCGGTATCCGTCCGTTTCGAAAACGTGACGTTCGGTTACGAGAAAACGAATCCGGTCGTCCGCGAGTTCAGCCTGCATGTTCCGGCCGGGCGGTCCGTCGGCATCGTCGGCAAAACGGGCAGCGGCAAATCGACGGTCGCGAAGCTGCTGTTCCGGCTGTACGAGCCGCAGCAAGGGACGATTACGATCGGCGGCGCCGATATCCGGCAATTCGACACGGACGCCGTCGGCGCGCGCATCGCCTACGTCCCTCAGTCGGTCGAGCTGTTCGAAGGATCGCTGCGCGACAATATAACGATGTTCGACGACTCGGTGGAGGACGAACGCATTCACGAAGCGCTGCGGCTTCTGCATATGGAGGCATGGTTGAGCCGCTTTCCGGAAGGTCTCGACAAGCCGATCGGCATGGACGGGCATAACGTGTCCGCGGGAGAAGCGCAGCTGATCGCGTTCGCCCGCGCCTTCTTGAAGCGCCCGGACATCGTCATTATGGACGAAGCGACTTCCCGCATCGATCCGGAAACGGAGCGGACGATCGGCGCCGCGACCGAAACGCTGCTGCGGGGTCGGACGGCCATCGTGATCGCCCACAAGCTTGAGACGCTGGCTGCAACGGACTATATCCTCGTCATGCGGGACGGAAAAGCCGTCGAGTTCGGCGAAACGCGGTCGCCGTCGCGCGACCCGGCCGGCGTATACGCCAAGCTGCTGCGGGAGGCGGGCGAAAACGAATGAGAGACGTACGTACCGTCGTAAAAGCGATTTTCCTTTATTCCCCGTTTCGATACGGAATCGTCGCGTTCATCCGCATTTTCGGGTATGCCGGGTTGGGCGCGCTGTGCGGATTGCTGATCAAACGTTTTTTCGACCTCGCCTCCGCTTCGTCGCTGACGGTCGGCGCCGTATACGAAATCGCGGCGCTTCTGGTCGCCGTCCCGATCGTTCAGGCGATCACGTATTCGATCGATCTGGCGCTCAGCTACGGCTTGACGGAAATCGTGCGCGCGACGTTCCGCCGCAACCTGTTCCGGTTCGTCCTGGAGCGACCGGGGGCCGCACCGCTGCCGATCGCGGAAGGAAAGCTGTCGAATTTGCTCCGCACCGACGTGGCCGCTCCCGAATCGTTAATGTGGGATTTGTCCTACTTGTCGGCGTATTTCCTGTTTTCCGCAGGCGGACTGGCGATGCTGGCCGCCGTCGATTGGCAGGCCGCCGTCGTCCTGTTCGTTCCGCTGCCGGCGGCCCTTGGGGCCGGTCGTCTGCTGAAACGCCGAATCGGCCGCCATATCGAACGGCAGCAGCAATCGTCCGACCGGTTTCTCGGCTTGCTGTCCGACATGCTCCGCCATCGCGAGGCGATTCGCGTCAACAACGCCGCCGGCGCGTTCCTGAAACGGCTCCGCGGGCTTGGCGACGAACGGGCGGACGCGGGAAGACGCGGAGCCGTATGCAGCGCCGCCCTTGCCTCCGTCAACGAATACATCGTCGCGGGCGGAACCGCCCTCCTGCTGCTCGCGCTCGGCGGCAAGCTGCGCTCCGGCGAAGTGACGGTCGGCGGCTTTGCCCTGTTCGTTTTTTTCCTCGGCTATATGTCGGGCACGGTACGCCTCATGTCTGCGGCCGCGGCCGGCGTCCGCAAAACGGAAGCGGCGCTGTCGAGAATCGGAGAACTGCTCGGGACCGATCCCATTCGCAAGCTGACCGCCTCCGATTCGCTCTATTTGAACGGGGGACCGCCGCCGCTTCCGGCGTCCGCGAACCCGGAAGCACGGCCGCCGATCCGCATCGAGGTGCGCCGGTTAAGCTGCGCTTATCCGGGAACGGACAAAGGCGTTCGCGACATTTCGTTCGTCCTGCCCCCGTCGTCGTTTACCGTTATTACGGGCCCCGTCGGATCCGGCAAAACGACGCTGCTTCGCGCCTTGCTCGGCCTTTTGCCCGACGTGGCGGGAGATATCGTTTGGCGCGGCGAACGCGACCGCATCGGCGATGGCCCCCTCGCTCCCCCGCTGGCCGCTTACGTGCCGCAAGTCCCGTTCCTGTTCGGCGGGACGATCCGGGACAACATTTTGCTCGGCCATGCGGACGATTCGTTTCTCCGTGAAGCACTGCATATCGCCGTGCTGGAACAAGATTTGGCGCGGTTTCCGGACGGACTCGATACGCGGATCGGTCCCGGGGGAGCAACTTTGTCCGGCGGGCAGCGGCAGCGCGTCGCGGTAGCCCGCATGGCCGTCAGGCGGGCGCCGCTTTGGGTGCTCGACGACATTTCCAGCGCTTTGGACGCGGAAACCGAGATCGAAATGTGGCGTCGCATCGACGCGCTCCGCAGACGGGACGGCATGACGTGTCTCGTCGTCAGCAACAAGCCTTACGCGCTGCGCTGCGCCGACCAGATCATCGCGCTGCGCGACGGCCGAATGGAAGCGCCGCCGACCGGCTAAGCTTTGAAAATTATTTTCATAGTAAGGGAGACGTTTCCTTACTTTGAAAATGAGGGGCGCCTTTCCTTACATGTAAACATTTTGCCAATGAAATCCCTTCCCGGACGAGCTACAATTACTAGCAGGAGGGATGACATGAAGAAAAAGATTGTTAGCTTGGTTTCCATTGCCGCCCTGTCGCTTACGATTTCCACGAGCGCCTTCGCTTCGCCGGGCACGGTCGAACGATCCGTCAATTTCCGTTCCGCGCCTTCGACGGGCAGCTCGGTCTATCAATTGATCAAAGCCGGTTCGTCGGTCGAGATTTTGGAAAAAGTCAATTCCTACTGGTATAAAATATCTTATAACGGAAAAACGGGATATGCTTCCACCCGCTACGTCAACGCTTCGGGAGCGCCATCCGGCGGGTCGTCGGGCGGATCGTCGGGCGGAGGATCGACGGCGTCGGCGAAGGCGGACCGGATTATCGCCCACGCGCAAGCGCTCAAAGGCGTCGTCCGCTACGATTACGGCGTCAACAAACCGACCTCGGTGATGGATTGCTCGGCGTTTACGAAATACGTGTTCGGCCTGGAAGGCATATCGCTCCGCTGGGGAACGCGTTACCAGAAAGACGCCGGCACGTATGTGGCGAAAAGCAATTTGCAAAAAGGCGATCTCGTCTTTTTCTGGACAAGCAAGCAAGGAACGATCGGTCACGTGGGCATCTACATAGGAAACGGACAAATGATACATAACAGCCCATCGTTCGACGGAGTCGGCATTTCCTCGATCAACTCCGGTTATTGGTCCACGCATTACGTTACGGCCCGCCGGGTATTGTAAAGAACTGGATGGGCCGCGGGACATAAGGTCCCGTGGATCGAGCCTGTACGTCATATGGGACGTCCTTGCGCCTTGCGCGCCGGGCGTCTTTTTTTTCTGCAACGGAACTGCGAGCGAACATAGACGGATCGCCGGACAGTTCGGCGTGTCCGCCTGGATTCGGTAAGGATAGGAAGATTTTGGAGCGGCTTAACCGAACAAGATCGGCCAATTCCGACAAATGGCGGACGTTCGTGGCTCTTATTTGAATGAAACTCAGTACGCAGAAGCGGTTTCGGAGGAACTAAGTGTCCTTACCAACCGCTATTTTTCCGAAAATGCCTTTTCGCCCAAAATAAGGGACTCATGGGGCCGCAATCTCCTATACCGAAGCGTTTGCGAACTGTGCAGCCGCAATTTTTTGACCGCGTCGTCTCTCATGGCCGTACGCCGCTCACTCTCCGCTTTGCGAAATAAAATGATGCTTCGCCGAATTGGAGGAGACGTAAACCGTTGATCGCTCCTTCTGCGCGTTGCGGGCCTCCGCCACATAATAAACGGGAGTTGGATCGCTCGGATCGTCCGGACGCAGCTTCAATTCTTCCGGCGTTAAATGTCTCAAAACGGGCTCCTGTACGCCCGTAAACCCGTATACTTCATACGCGACCAATTTGGCCTGATCCTTCGTCACCTTCGGACCAGTTTTAAAATCGGGCTCGATCATAATCGTGCTCGTTTTCTCGTCGTAATCGACTATAAATTTCAATTTGTCGGCTAAATACCTTACAGGCAAATAAGCGTTACCCTCGTGGTTGAAAATGTGATACCGCCCGGGGATTTGTTCGAGCTTACCGCCTATCATCAATTTGGCGGGAAAAATCCGGACATCCGCAGTGTCCGACGAAAAGCCGGTACAAACGAAAAAGACAATCATCGACACTAGAATCGGCTTCCTCATCCTCCCACTCCTATCTCTTTTTCGACACGACCTTATTTTACTATATTTTGGATATCATTGTCATCATTGCCAAGCCCCGCTTTCCAAACGTCCCTCCCGTTGTGCTACAATAGAACGTATCAGTTTCATGGAGGAGCGGCCGAAATGGAAGTAACGCGAATCGCCCCGCGCAAAATATACGAGCAAATCGCCGAGCAAATCAAGGAACAGATCGTCGCCGGCAAGCTGACGCCCGGACAGAAGCTCCCTTCGACGCGGGAGCTGACCGAGCGGTACGAGGTCGGACGCTCCACGATGCGCGAAGCGCTCAGCATGCTGAAGGCGATGGGCCTCATCGAAATTCGCCAAGGCGAAGGCTGCTTCGTGCGCAGCGTGGACGACGCCGAGATGGATGTGCCCCGCTTCGAGCATCTGTTTACGAGCATGGAAGCGGTCGTCGAGCTGCTCGAGGCGCGCATCTCGCTGGAGGTGGCCAACGCCGGACTGGCCGCCGCGAAACGAACCGACGAAGACGTGGCCGCCCTCGAAGCGGTGTTGTCCGACATGGACAGCGAGCGCGGAACGGAAACGGTCGGCGAAAAGCAGGACATGCGCTTTCATATGACGCTCGCCGAAGCGACCCACAATTCGATCATGGTCAAGCTGCTGGAAACGATCTCTGCGCAGGTCGAGCTGACGATCCGCGAAACGAGAAGGGTCCGGCTGTACGCCGACCGCGAAATCGCCGGAAAGCTGTGGCGCGAGCACAAGGCGATCGCCGACGCCGTCGCCGCCCGGGATGCGGAAGGCGCGCAGGCGGCAATGCGCAAGCATTTGATCCACGTCGAGGAAGAGATCATGAAGCATTTGAAGCGAAAAGGCGGCGCCAAACCGTAAAACGTGGCGCCGTTTTTTCAACGTTTCCGACTGTTGAAGTTCGCCAAAGCGTATAAACGAACTTTTGAAGGAAACAGCGGCAGTGTTCCTCGAAGCTAACGGAAATGGCGGCCGCTGTACGGGTCCGTTTCGAACTGATCGATTTCGAACGGAAGCGGATGCGCCCAATTGCCGAAAATATCCCCTTGGCCGGCGATTGTTGGCAAATAGTAGCTGTGGCAGCCGTTTCAGATGAAGCCGATCGATTATAGCCAATAGAGGCCGCCGATTCCGTAACGTTGCGGTTGCTGCGCTTGCAGCAGCAGATCGCAGCCTTTCGGGCGTCGGTTGGACGTTCGCAAGACGTCCTGCGGCGATTTTTTTGGCGAGCGCCCGGCAACCTGGGGATCGGTGTGTCGATGGGCTGACGAATCGTAGCATGCTTATTGACGGAAAAACGATCCTTTTTCCAGGCTAACGAATCCGGACATCGCTATCGAGCCGAAAGTGGAAGAAAACGAGCCGATTTGCCGTCAATAGCGATACTGGAGTTCGTAAACTTATTCACCCCTCCGCATTCGGCGCCGATAGCGATTGCTCGGTTCGTTAGCCCCATGCCCGAAAACCTGAAGTGCAAATGAAATCGAAATCCGCGCGCATGAGCTCAGAGGGAATGAGGATGGGTACGGAAAGTTCACGGACTTACCCGGGGTCCGGAGTCTAATCCCCCTTCCCGCTCGCGTGTTAGTTTGCACGACGACACGGCGGCGGAGCGGGAAACGGGATGGAATTGCTCCCGTTATTTACGGAAGTTTCCCGTTTCCGGACAAACCAACGGGACAACGTCCCGATACATTCCCCTACAACGTACTTTTCGCCGATTCGGCGCCATTTTAACCGGAGCTTTTCCCGGTATCTCGAAACGACACCACGAGGTGAGCGGGTTAAACTGGAGGTTTTCCAGTTCGTCCGATTCCAAAAGCACTGCAGCATATTGATACGCCGGGCGCAGTAGGCCCATTCGCTTCATGCTTTAATCGAATAGGAACCCGGAAGGACGGCTGAAACGTTTTCGCCGGCCGTTTTTTTAACGATCCCTCTTTTCAATTCGGCAGTTGTCTGATAACCTGATAACAGGAACGACTACGGATAAATTTTCGGAGAACCGGAACGGTCTCGAGCCGGTCTCGAGCCGGTCTCGGGCAAATCTCGAGCGGTTCTTGAGCGAGTCCCGAGCGGGTCTCGAGCGGGTCTCGAGCGATTCCGGAACTATACCGGAGATTCATCCGATGTACCCATTTCGATCGACTGTTCGATCGCGAGCCTCGAGAAAGAAGGTGCCCCGTGAAAGTATCGCTCTTTATTACGTGTCTGGCCGACATGATGTATCCGCAGGTCGGAGAAAGCGTTGTCCGGCTGCTTCACCGGTACGGGTGCGAGGTCGATTTTCCCGAGCTGCAGACGTGCTGCGGCCAGCCGGCGTTCAACAGCGGCTATCAGGACGAGGCGCGCGTCGTGGCGCGTCAGTGGATTCGCGCGTTCGAGCACAGCGACTATGTCGTCTCCCCTTCCGGCTCCTGCACCGGCATGGTTCATCATTACTACCCGGAGCTGTTCAAGGACGAGCCCGAATGGAGGGCGAAAGCCGAGGCGCTCATCGCCAAAACGTACGAGTTTTCGCAATTTCTCGTTAAGGTGCTCGGCGTCACCGATGTAGGCGCTTCCTTCCCGCACAAGGCGACGTACCATCCTTCGTGCCACGCCATGCGGCTGCTCGGCGTCAGAACGGAGCCCGGCGAGCTGATGCGGAACGTTCGCGGCCTGGAGCTGGTCGACCTGCCCCACCGCGAAGATTGCTGCGGCTTCGGCGGCACGTTTGCGGTGAAAATGGCGGACATGTCGGAGGCGATGGTGTGCGAGAAGGCGAAGCATGTGCTCGAAACGGGCGCGGACGTGCTCGTCGGCACCGACATGGGCTGCCTGATGAACATCGAAGGACGGCTCAACAAAGAAGGCAGGCCGGTTCGCGTCATGCATCTCGCCGAGCTGCTGGAACAAGGGGGGAACGCGCGATGAGCACGACGGCGCATCACGGAGCGGATCCGCAGGCGGAAGCGCTGGCCAAAATCGGCTCCGGCCTGAAAAAGCGGACCGAAATCGCGCTGGGCGACGGATTTTTGCGAAATGCGGTCGCCTTCACGACGGATAAGCTGAAAACCGGCAAGCTGAAGGCGATGGACGATTTCGGCGACTGGGAAACGTGGCGCGAAAGAGGGCGCGCGATCCGCGAGCATGTCGTCTCCAACCTCGATTACTACTTGACGCAGTTTTCCGACAACGTCGCCAAGGCGGGCGGCCACGTCCACTTTTGCCAAACCGGCGAAGACGCGGTCCGGACGTTTCTAGATATCGCCCGCAAAGCGCAGGCGAAGCTCGTCGCCAAAGGAAAGTCGATGGTGTCGGAGGAAATCCATCTCAACCATCGGCTGGAGGAAATCGGCGTCGAAGCGATCGAAACCGATCTCGGCGAATATATTTTGCAGCTGGCGAAGGAGACGCCTTCCCATTTGATCATCCCGGCCATCCATAAAAACAAGCAGCAAATCGCCGACCTGTTTTCGTCCCATTCGGGCGAAACGTTTCCGCCGGAGACGAGACAGCTGGCCGACTACGCCCGCCGTCAGCTGCGCAACGTGTTTCTGGAGGCCGATATCGGCCTGACCGGCTGCAACTTCGGCATCGCCGAAACCGGTACCGTTACGCTCGTATCGAACGAAGGCAATGCGCGGATGGTGTCGACGATTCCGAAAATTCACGTTGTCGTCATGGGAATGGAACGGCTCGTCCCCACGTTCGCCGACGTCGAAGTGATGCTCAACCTGCTGGCGCGGAGCGCGACCGGGCAAAAGCTGACGACGTATACGTCGTTCGTTACGGGACCGCGCCGCGACGGCGATCTCGACGGACCGGAGGAGCTGCACGTGCTCGTTCTCGACAACGGCCGTTCCGCGCAGCTCGGCGATCCGCAGTTTCAGGAGGTGCTGCACTGCATTCGCTGCGCCGCCTGCCTGAACGTATGCCCGGTGTACCGGCAAGTCGGCGGCCATACGTACGGCTCCGTTTACAGCGGACCGATCGGCGCCGTGCTCACGCCGCTGCTGCAGCAGGACTATGAGGAAGCCGGCCAGCTCGCATACGCCTCCAGCTTGTGCGGCGCCTGCTACGAAGCGTGTCCGGTGAAAATACCGCTGCACGACATGCTCGTTCAGCTGCGGCACCGGAAAGTGAAGCTGAAGCTGACGCCGGGGGCGGAGCGCATCGCCTTCAAGACGTATGCGACCGCCTTCGGCAACGTGACGCTGTACCGGATGGCGAACAAGGCCGCCTACTGGCTGCAAAAGCCGCTGCTGCGCGGCGGCGCGATCCGGCGGGCGCCCGGACCGCTGGCCGGCTGGACGCAGTCGCGCTTTTTGCCGATGAAGCCGAAGCTGTCGTTCCGCGAGCGATGGGAATCGCTGCGGCGGGAGCTGGCCGACGGCGATGCCGGCACGGACGGAAAGGAGCGAACACGATGAAAGTGAACATTCGAGGCGGCGACGCCCCGTCCGTGCCGAGCGGCACGATCGACGGCCGCGACGCCTTCATGGCCCGGCTCCGCTCGCGGCTCGGCCGGCAGGCGCCGCTCGCGGAGGCGCCTGCGCGCCCGTTCGTCGGCGTGCCGGAGCATTACGCCGCGCGGCGGACGACGGTGCAGGAGCGCATCGACCAGTTCGGCGCGAACTGGTCGGCGCTGACCGGCACCGTCTGGACCGCGCGCGCGGCCGATGCCGGCGAAGCCGTCCCCGCCTATGCGCGGCGCATCTGCGCGGAGCTCGCCATCGATCGGGTGACCCGTTGGGATCACCCCGATCTGGCGGCGACGCCGCTCGATCGCGCGCTGGCGGCCGACGGCGTCGCCGTCGTGCCGTGGCGCGCGGACG
>NZ_JARBDC010000074.1:0-3360 GCF_036577625.1 Paenibacillus sp. GYB003
TTGGCTCCACCAAACAACGTATTGCGGACGCGGACGACAAACAAGATTTGCCTCTTGAAAAGTCGGAAGCGAATGTGGTACACTAGCAAATGTCGCTTTTGGCGAATGTGCCGGAAGCAGCACGACAGCTTGTTCCTTGAAAACTGGATAGCGAAACGAAACGAGAACGAAGGCAATCGTACGAATGCCTTAGAAGCGAATCGGCAGCCAATTTAGGTTGGTTGCAGCAATGCTTACGTAGCTAGCAATACTACGTATTGCTCTCAGGATAAGCTAATAAGGGCGCACGGAGGATGCCTAGGCGCTAGGAGCCGACGAAGGACGTGGCGAACTACGAAAATGCCTCGGGGAGCCGTAAGCAGGCTTCGATCCGGGGATGTCCGAATGGGGAAACCCGGCTGCGGTAATACGCAGTCACCCGATCCTGAATTCATAGGGGTCGCGGAGGCATACCCAGGGAACTGAAACATCTAAGTACCTGGAGGAACAGAAAACAACAGTGATTCCGTCAGTAGCGGCGAGCGAACGCGGAGAAGCCCAAACCGATCTCTTCGGAGAGCGGGGTTGTAGGACGTCGATATGGCGGAAGCAGGTTAGGCGAAGCGGTCTGGAAAGGCCGGCCACAGAAGGTAAAAGCCCTGTAACCGAAAGCTTGCGTAGGCCTAGACGGATCCTGAGTACGGCGGGGCACGGGAAACCCCGTCGGAATCCGGCAGGACCATCTGCCAAGGCTAAATACTCCCTAGCGACCGATAGCGAAGCAGTACCGTGAGGGAAAGGTGAAAAGCACCCCGGGAGGGGAGTGAAACAGAACCTGAAACCGTGCGCTTACAACAAGTCAGAGGCCGTTAACGGCTGATGGCGTGCCTTTTGTAGAATGAACCGGCGAGTTACGTTTGCAAGCGAGGTTAAGCCGAAGAGGCGGAGCCGCAGCGAAAGCGAGTCTGAATAGGGCGAATCAGTTTGCAGGCGTAGACCCGAAACCGTGTGATCTACCCCTGTCCAGGGTGAAGGTGCGGTAACACGCACTGGAGGCCCGAACCCACGAGCGTTGAAAAGCTCGGGGATGAGGTGGGGGTAGGGGAGAAATTCCAATCGAACTCGGAGATAGCTGGTTCTCCCCGAAATAGCTTTAGGGCTAGCCTCGGTAGAGAGTCGTGGAGGTAGAGCACTGATTGGGTGCGGGGCCCGCCAAGGGTTACCAAGTCCAGTCAAACTCCGAATGCCACAGACTTGCTTGCCGGGAGTCAGACGGTGAGTGCTAAGATCCATCGTCAAGAGGGAAAGAGCCCAGATCATCAGCTAAGGTCCCCAAGTGCGTGTTAAGTGGGAAAGGATGTGGAGTTGCACAGACAACCAGGATGTTGGCTTAGAAGCAGCCACCATTTAAAGAGTGCGTAATAGCTCACTGGTCGAGTGACTCTGCGCCGAAAATGTAACGGGGCTAAACACGCCACCGAAGCTATGGGTGCAGCAATGCGCAGTAGGGGAGCGTTGTGTACGGGTTGAAGCATGACCGGAAGGACATGTGGACGGTACACAAGTGAGAATGCCGGTATGAGTAACGAAAAGACTGGTGAGAATCCAGTCCGCCGAAAACCTAAGGGTTCCTGAGGAAGGCTCGTCCGCTCAGGGTTAGTCGGGACCTAAGGCGAGGCCGAAAGGCGTAGTCGATGGACAACAGGTTGACATTCCTGTACCACCGTAAGCCGTTACGAGCAATGGGGTGACGCAGAAGGGTAGTGACGCAGACTGATGGATGTCTGTCCAAGCAGTGAGGCTGGTCAGTAGGCAAATCCGCTGACCGCAAGGCTGAGCTGTGACGGGGAGGGAAAATCGCAGTACCGAAGGTCATGATCTCAAGCTGCCGAGAAAAGCCTCTAGCCAGGCGAAGGTGCCCGTACCGCAAACCGACACAGGTAGGTGGGAAGAGAATTCTAAGGCGCGCGGAAGAACTCTCGTTAAGGAACTCGGCAAAATGACCCCGTAACTTCGGGAGAAGGGGTGCCTCGGTAGGGTGAATAGCCCGAGGGGGCCGCAGTGAAAAGGCCCAAGCGACTGTTTAGCAAAAACACAGGTCTGTGCGAAGCCGCAAGGCGAAGTATACGGGCTGACGCCTGCCCGGTGCTGGAAGGTTAAGGGGAGCGGTTAGGGGCAACCCGAAGCTGTGAACCGAAGCCCCAGTAAACGGCGGCCGTAACTATAACGGTCCTAAGGTAGCGAAATTCCTTGTCAGGTAAATTCTGACCCGCACGAATGGCGTAACGACTTGGGCGCTGTCTCAACGAGAGATCCGGTGAAATTTTAGTACCTGTGAAGATGCAGGTTACCCGCGACGTGACGGAAAGACCCCATGGAGCTTTACTGCAGCTTGATATTGGACTTTGGTACGATCTGTACAGGATAGGTGGGAGCCTGAGAAGTCGGAGCGCCAGCTTCGACGGAGGCGACGTTGGGATACCACCCTGATCGTATCGGAGTTCTAACCTGCTACCGTGATCCGGTAGAGGGACCGTGTCAGGCGGGCAGTTTGACTGGGGCGGTCGCCTCCTAAAATGTAACGGAGGCGCCCCAAGGTTCCCTCAGAATGGTTGGAAATCATTCGAAGAGTGCAAAGGCAGAAGGGAGCTTGACTGCAAGACCCACAAGTCGAGCAGGGACGAAAGTCGGGCTTAGTGATCCGGTGGTACCGCATGGAAGGGCCATCGCTCAACGGATAAAAGCTACCCTGGGGATAACAGGCTTATCTCCCCCAAGAGTCCACATCGACGGGGAGGTTTGGCACCTCGATGTCGGCTCATCGCATCCTGGGGCTGAAGTAGGTCCCAAGGGTTGGGCTGTTCGCCCATTAAAGCGGTACGCGAGCTGGGTTCAGAACGTCGTGAGACAGTTCGGTCCCTATCTGTCGTGGGCGCAGGAAATTTGAGAGGAGCTGTCCTTAGTACGAGAGGACCGGGATGGACGTACCGCTGGTGTACCAGTTGTCTCGCCAGAGGCATGGCTGGGTAGCTACGTACGGAAGGGATAAGCGCTGAAAGCATCTAAGCGTGAAGCCCCCCTCAAGATGAGATTTCCCAATTCGTAAGACCCCTGGTAGACGACCAGGTTGATAGGTTCGGGGTGGAAGCGCAGCAATGCGTGCAGCTGACGAATACTAATCGGTCGAGGGCTTATCCAAAACATCGTTTCACTCGTTCGTTTCGCATTCAGTTTTCAGGGAGTAAGGAACCCCAAAAAGTGACGGGAAGCTTCGAAGCGGATTCCGGATACTTTTCGGGGACCCCGAAAATCCTGAACCTTATATCTTCGTTTGGTGATGATGGCGGAGGGGATCCACGCGTTCCCATCCCGAACACGACC